>NZ_QHHV01000192.1:0-24897 GCF_003947245.1 Actinoplanes sp. ATCC 53533
GGTCCGCGACGCCGCCAACCGCTGGGTCGAGCTCCAGAAGGCCGCCGGCCGCACGGACGCGCAGATCGCCGCCGACATGAAGTCGTTCGACCAGTACGACCGCTACGACTTCGACGGCGACGGCGACTTCAACGAGTCCGACGGCTACATCGACCACTTCCAGATCGTCCACTCCGGCGGTGACCAGGCCGACGGCGACCCGAGCCAGGGTGAGGACGCCATCTGGAGCCACCGCTGGTACGCGTACGGCACCGACCAGGGCCGCACCGGCCCGGCCGGCAACCTGCTCGGCGGCACCCAGATCGGCACCACCGGGATCTGGATCGGCGACTACACGATCCAGCCGGAGAACGGCGGCCTGTCGGTCTTCGTGCACGAGTACACGCACGACCTGGGCCTGCCGGACGACTACGACACCTCCGGTGGCGGCGACAACAACAACGAGCACTGGACTCTGATGGCGCAGAGCCGGCTCGGCGCCAAGGGGGACGAGGGCATCGGCGAGCGCCCCGGCGACCTCGGCGCCTGGAACAAGCTGCAGCTCGGCTGGCTCGACTACGAGACCATCGTGCCCAGCCAGAAGAAGACCCTGGAGCTCGGCCCGGAGGAGTTCAACACCGCGAAGGCCCAGGCCGCCGTGGTGGTGCTGCCCGACAAGCAGGTCTCCACCCCGCTCGGCGCCCCGTTCGCGGGTGCGGGTCAGTTCTTCTCCGGCAACGCCGACGACCTCAACACCTCGCTGAGCAAGTCGCTCGACTTCACCGGCAAGACCACGGCCGGGGTCACACTCAAGGGCCGCTACGACATCGAGGTCGACTACGACTACCTCTACTTCGAGGCCTCGACGGACAGCGGAGCGACCTGGACCCGGCTCGACGGCACGATCAACGGCGCTGCCCTCCCGAGGGACGCCAGCAACACGCCGGCGCTGACCGGCAGCACGGCCGGTGCCTGGGCCGACATCACGGTGCCGCTCAACGCGTACGCCGGCAAGAAGGTCGATTTCCGCCTGCACTACCTGACCGACGGCGGCGTCTCCGACGGCGGCTTCTTCGGTGACAACGTCACGGTGACGGCGGACGGCGCGACCGTGTCGACCGACGGCGCCGAGGGTGCCTCCACGTGGACCCTCAACGGCTTCACGATCGTCGGCGCGACCGCGACCGAGGCGTACGACCACTTCTACATCGCCGGTCACCGCAGCTACGTCTCGTATGACAAGTACCTGAAGACCGGCCCGTACTTCTTCGGCTACCTCCCGGCGCTGCCGGACAAGGTGGACCACTACGCGTACCAGGAGGGTCTGCTGATCTCCTACTGGGACACGTCGCAGGTCGACAACAACACCAACGTCCACCCGGGCAGCGGCCGCAACCTCTACATCGACAGCCGCCCGGCGCCGTTCTACAACCTCGAGGGTCTGCCCTGGCGGTCCCGCATCCAGGTGTACGACGCGCCGTTCAGCCTGAAGAAGGCGGACTCGTTCACGCTGCACATCAACGGCAAGCCCAGCTACATCCGGGGCCAGGCCGCGCAGCCGCTGTTCGACGACACCAAGAAGTACTTCTACGACGAGCTGCCGAACCACGGCGTCAAGCTCCCCGCCGCCGGCGTCAAGATCAAGGTCGTCGACGTCAACGGGACGTCCATGAAGGTCAAGTTCGGCTGAACACCGCACGTTCGGCGCCCGGGAAGTCCGCTTCCCGGGCGCCGACCCATTTACCGGGGAACCCCGGCATATCGACGCGCGTCCAAGTCGCCGTGACCAAGATCCAGCTTCTCGCGCTGACTGCCGCCTTGACCATGCTCTCCGGTTGCGCCGCCACCGGCAGCGAACCAGGCGGCACGGAGGCCGCGCTGCCGACCCTCAGCTCCCCCGCCGCCCCACCGAGCGAACCGACCGACGACATCAAGCCGACCGAGGTGATCGTCGGCACGGTCAATCGCGGCGGCACCGGGCCTTGCTACGGCCTCGTCACCGACGACGGCGTCCAATATGCCCTCTATGAAGCCAAGGGTCGCGCATTGACGACCGGCATTCGGGTGACGGTCGACGCCAGCCCGTCGCGACTGCGGATCGCTTGCGGGACAGGGACTCTGGTCGAGGTCAAGACCCTGACGGCGCTTCGTTGAGCGCCGCCACATAAAGATCTTCTTTCAATTGTGGCAGGCACTTCCAAACATCGGTTCGTTTACATACGTTCACGTGAGCCCCGAATCACGGGGCCGTTTACCGCCGATCCGCTGCACCCAGCGACTCGGTCACGTCAACGGAGGTAGTAAGTGCGCAAAGTAGTCGTGGGACTACTGGGTGCCGCAATGGTCAGCAGTGTCGGGATCATGCTCCCGGCCTCTGCCATGGCGGCCCCTCCGGTGGACCCCGCCCCGGTGACGGCCAGCAAGAAGGCCCCCGTCGACGAGCTGCCGAACCCGTTCGAGGACAAGCGCCGCGAGCTGCGCCAGGAGGCCATCAACGGCATCCTCAAGGGCACCGTCAAGACGCAGGAGCGTGGCGGCAGCACCGTGGCGAAGGTCGGCAAGACCCGCGGCGGCGGCGAGACCAACCGCCGCGTGGCCCGGGGCGGCCAGGACCAGTATGTCGAGCTCAGCAACGAGCGGACCGACAAGATCTTCGTGATCCTGGCGGAGTTCGGCAACGACCGGCACCCGAGCTACCCGGACGTCGACAGCGACCCGACAACGCCGGGCCCGACGACCTTCGAGGGCCCGCTGCACAACGCGATCCCCTCGCCGAACCGCAAGCAGGACAACACCACGGTGTGGCAGCGTGACTACAACCGGGCCCACTACCAGAAGCTGTACTTCGGCACGGGCAAGAACACCGAGTCGCTCAAGACCTACTACGAGGCCCAGTCGTCCGGACGCTACAGCGTCGACGGCAAGGTCTCCGACTGGGTGAAGGTCAAGTACAACGAGGCCCGCTACGGTCGCGACTGCGACATCACCGGCCTCTGCACCGACACCAACATGTGGGCGCTCGTCACCGACGCGGCCAACCAGTGGGTCGCGAACCAGAAGGCCGCCGGGCGCACCGACGCCCAGGTCAAGGCCGACATGGCGAGCTACGACCTGTGGGACCGGTACGACTTCGACGGCGACGGCGACTTCAACGAGCCGGACGGCTACATCGACCACTTCCAGATCGTCCACGCCGGCGGCGACCAGTCCGACGGTGACCCGCAGCAGGGTGAGGACGCCATCTGGGCGCACCGCTGGTACGCGTACAACACCTCGGCCAGCATCACCGGCCCCGCCAACAACAAGGCGGGTGGCACGCAGATCGGTAACACCGGCGTCTGGATCGGTGACTACACCGTTCAGCCCGAGAACGGCGGCCTGAGCGTCTTCGCTCACGAGTACGGCCACGACCTCGGCCTGCCGGACGACTACGACGTCTCCGGTGGCACGAACAACAACAGCGAGTTCTGGACCCTGATGGCGCAGAGCCGTCTCTCCGGCGCCGGCGAGCCCCTCGGCACGCGCCCGGGCGACCTCGGTGCCTGGCAGAAGCTGCAGCTCGGCTGGCTGGACTACGAGACCGTGGTCGCGGGTCAGAAGAAGACCCTCGAGCTGGGCCCGCAGGAATACAACAGCAAGAAGGCGCAGGCCGCCGTCGTGGTCCTGCCCGACAAGAAGGTCACCACCGAGCTCGGTGCGCCCTTCGCCGGCGCGAACCAGTACTTCTCCGGCAACGCCGACAACCTGAACACCACGCTGACCAAGTCGGTCGACCTCACCGGGGCCACCTCGGCGTCGCTCGACCTCAAGGGCCGCTACACCATCGAAGAGGGCTACGACTACCTCTACTTCGAGGCCTCCACCGACGGCACCACGTGGACCGCGCTCGACGGCACGGTCGACGGTGCCCCGCTGGGCGTCGACGGCGCTACCACGCCGCGTCCGGCGCTGGGTGGCGACAGCGGTGGGGCGTGGAAGGACATCAGCATCCCGCTGACCGCGTACGCCGGTAAGCAGGTGCAGGTCCGTCTGCACTACATCACCGACGGCGGCCTCTCGGCCGGCGGCTTCTTCGGCGACGACCTCACCATCAACGTGAACGGTGCCGCGGTCTCCACCGACGGCGCCGAGGGCACTCCGACCTGGACCGCTGCCGGCTTCAGCGTCAAGGGCGAGTCGATCACCGCCGAGTACGACAACTTCTACATCGCGGGCAACCGCACCTACGTCTCGTACGACAAGTACCTGAAGACGGGCCCGTACAACATCGGCTGGGCGTCAACCAAGCCGGACTGGGCCGAGCACTTCTCGTACCAGCAGGGTCTGCTGATCTCGTACAACGACACCTCGGTGCCGGACAACAACGTCAACCAGCACCCCGGTCAGGGCCGCAACCTGATCATCGACAGCCACCCGGCGCCGATCTACAACCTCGACGGCGACCCGTGGCGTGCGCGGGTCCAGCTCTACGACGCGCCGTTCGGCAAGCAGAAGGCCGACTCGTTCAAGCTGCACCTCGACGGCAAGGCCAGCTACATCCGCGGCCAGGCCGGGCAGTCGACGTTCGACGACACCAAGAAGTACTTCTACGACGAGATCCCGTGGGCCGGCGTCAAGCTGCCGGCCGTCGGCGTCAAGATCAAGGTCGTGGAGCAGAAGGGCACCTCGCTGAAGGTCAAGTTCTCCTGATCCACCCGCACCACCGCGGCGCCCGGGGGCCTCACCCCCGGGCGCCGCGCCTTTCTCACGGAGGTGGGTCATGATCTCGTTTTCCCGTACGGCCACAGCGACGTTGCTGGTCCTGGGCAGCCTGACGGCATGTTCAGCCAGCCCCTCAGTGACACCGGGCACCTCCGTGCCGGTCACCCCCAGCGGCGCGGCCTCCACCGTCACGCGAGAGCCGCGCGCCGTCGCGCCCAGCGGCCCCGACAACTCCGTGCCCGCCGGCCCCGCCCCCTCGAAGCCGGCCGGCATCCCCAAGACCCCGACGGACACCATCCCCTCGCCGGGCTGGACCGAGGGCACGATCACCCGCGGCGGCAGCGGACCCTGCTACGGCCTGGTCACCTTCGACGGCGTCGCCTATGCGATCTACTCCGACGCGGGCACCACGCTGGCCAAAGGCGACCACATCCGGGCCGAGCTGACCCCGGCCAAGTTGCGCATCGACTGTGGTGCGGGCATCCCCGTGCAGATGGGTGCGATCCAGCGCTTTCCCTGAGCCCGTAGGCTGGTTCGCATGAGTGCCCAGGTGGACGAGGCGTGCGTACTGACGGAAGGTCCGTGGACCCACCGTTTCGTCGGCGCCAACGGCAGCCGCTTCCACGTCGTCGAGGCGGGCACCGGGCCGCTCGTCCTGCTCCTGCACGGCTTCCCCGAGTTCTGGTGGGCCTGGCACGACGTGCTGACCCGGCTCGCCGACGCGGGCTTCCGGGCGGTCGCGATCGACCTGCGCGGTTACGGCGCCAGCGACAAGCCCCCGCGCGGATACGACGGCTACACGATGGCCGCCGACGTGACCGGCCTGATCCGGGCGCTCGGCGAACGCTCGGCGATGATCGTCGGAGCGGGCGCCGGCGGCATGATCGGCTGGACGGCCGCGGCCTTCCACCCCAAGATGGTCAGCCGCCTCGTGGTGCTGGGCGCGGCGCACCCGCTGCGCCTGCGCGCGGCGTTGTTCGCCGACCCGCGCGGCCAGGCCGCCGCGAGCGCGTCGATGCTGCGTTTCCAGGTGCCCCGCTACGAGCATGTGCTGACGAAGAACGACGCCGCCGTGATCGGCGAGCTGATCGAGCACTGGAGCGGTCCGAGATGGACAGCGACGGCCGCGTACGCGGAATACGCCGCAAGGTGCCGGGAAGCCATGCAGATCCCGCAGGCGGCGTTCTGCGCGCTGGAGGCATACCGGTGGGTGTTCCGGTCCGCGCTGCGGCTGCAGGGCTACCGCTTCGTCAAGCTGATGCAACAGCCGCTGATCACCCCGACGCTGCAGATGCACGGCGAGCTGGACACCGCGGTGCTGCCCCGCACGGCGCAGGGCTCGGGCCGCTACGTGATCGCCCCGTACGAGTGGCGGCTGATCCCCGACGCCGGCCACTTCCTGCACCAGGAGGCGCCGGACCTGGTGACCGGCGAGATCCTGCGCTGGCTCAAGTCCTGACGGAGCCGGCTAAACGCGGTGCTCGTAGAGCTCGGTGACCTCATTGGCCGGCGCCCAGCCCTGATAGACGCCGAAGTCGAACTCCTCCAGCCCCAGGCCACGCGCGACCGGCGAGCGACCACCCGTGTATTCCAGGCGCAGCCAGCTGTCGGCCTCGGCGAGCACGATGAACGGCTCGCCCCGCCACGAACAGGTCGTCCGGATATACACAAGCTCGCCGAACTCACCCGGCTTGAGCACGCGGACGTACCGGCCGGGCCGAACCTCGACGAAGCCGTCGGCGGGCTCGGGCGCGTAGACCCGGACACTCTCCCCGTCCGGCGCGGCGTCGTACTCCCGGCCCTGCCAGTTGACCACGTAACCGTCGCGCATCACTGCTCACCGACCCGGCGCCACACGGGCGCGTCACAGTCGAAGACCGCGATCATCTGCTCGGCGCCGTCGGCATCCATCCGCCACAACTGAGCACCGTGCGGCAGCCGCACACTGTCCACCTTGAACTCCGCGATGACATCCTTGCCCTCGCCGGGCGCGAACCCGTTGCCCCGGAACGGCGGCCGCTCGATGACCCAGCCGTCCATGGCCCGCAGCGCCTGCTCGCTCTGCCCGCCGTACGGGATGCGGTAGAGGCTGGGCCGGTGCGCCGGCCAGCGGAGCACGAAGGCCTCCTTGGCGTCCGCCTGATAGGGCGAGCCGTCATAGAGCAGGCCCAGGGCCGCGAAGAGCTCGCCGGGCGAACCGAGGTGCTCAACCTCCCCGGCCCGGTGCACAAAGCCGGCGACCCGGTCGTAACCCCGCTCGAGGTAGTAGTCGACCTGCTCGGCGGGCACGGCCTTCTGCATGATGGTGAGCTGCGCGGTCGGCGCGGCGGGCCGCGGCGGCTGCTCGACGGGCGCATCGATCGGGTCGCCGCCGAGCCCGGCCTCAACCGCCCAACTGGCGAGGGCGATGACCTGCGGACCGGGATAACGGGCACCGATCGTCGACGTCGGATTGACGGCGAAGGACCAGGCCGGGTCGGGCCAGTTACGGATGAGATCAACGAACCGGACCCCGACGGTGCGGGTGGGCTCGGCGAAGTGCTCGGCGAGCCGGTCCCGGCTGGTGAAGACGACAAGGAACCGGTCGCCGTCGATCTCCTCGGTCCGGAACGCGAACCCGGACTCGCCGGGAGCGCTACCGGGCCGCGAATTGTGCGCGACTGGCACCAGGACGGTGGCGAGCAGCAGGGTGGAGAGGAAAGAATCGGTGCTGCGCTCGTCGACGGCGTGGTAAAGATCCCGCTCGACCTCGTTCGCCGGGACGAAGTCCTCGTCGAAGTTGTCGCCGATGGTGGTGCTGTAGCCGGTCGTTCCCGAGCCGGCGCCCTGCGGAGCGGGCCGCGCCGCCGCACCCGGCGGCTGAGAGGCGGACTGCGGCGGCTCCGACGAATAGTGCTCAGACCGGGCCAAAGCGGCCAACTGGCTCGCCGAAGTCGAAACCTGGCCCGAACCGGCAGAATCGGTCGTCGAAGGCGAGCGCTGGGCCGAGTCGGTCGCAGGCCGCATGTATTGGGCCTGCGAACCGGCCGAATCGGTCGCAGGCCGCGTGAACGGAGGCGAGCCGGCCGACGAGTCGGCCTGCGGCTGGCTGGAGGCCGGCGGGACGGCCGGGCGTGCGGCCGGGGCCGGAACCTCTGGTGCCGAGGCCGGCCCGGAGGCCGAAGCGCCCGAACCGGGAATGCCTGAAGCCGAAGCGCCTGATCCGGGACCACCCGAGACCGAAGTATTCGAGCCGGGACCACCCGAGACCGAAGCGCCCGAACCCGGAACACCCGAGACCGAAACGTTCGAACCGGGAACACCTGAGGTCTTCGAACCGGGAACACCTGAGGTCGGAGCGCCGGGGCCGCCCGAACCGGGAGCACCCGAGGCGGAGGTGTTCGAGCCGGGAATGCCGGAGGTCGGAGCGCCTGATCCGGGAACACCCGAGACCGGAGCGCCCGAGCCGGGAACACCCGAGCCGGGAGCGCCCGAGGGCGAGCCCGAAACGGCCGGGCTGCCGGCTGTGGACCGGCCCGCACCACCCGCACCGGGGATGACCGGCGGGGCCAGCCCAGAACGCGCCTGCTGGGTGGCACCCGGCTGCTTCGCCGAGGACGGTTCCTGAGTGGAAGGCTGCTGTGTCGTCGACGGCGACGGAGCCGACCCCGGGCCGCCGCTACCGGCGAGCGCCTGTGCGGCCGCAGCCACGGAAGACGGCCGCTCATCGGGTGCTGTGACCTGCCGGCGCGGTAGCCCACCCAGGCCCGCGCTCCGATCGTCGGCGCTCGGATCGGACCCCGCGCGGCCGGGAGCGGTCTGCGCCGCGCCGCTTTGCGCGCCTTGGCCCGAAGCGGCCTGACCCGGCGCGGTCTGGCCCGGCGCAGTCTGTGCGGACCCCGCCTGACCTGCGGCAGCCTGGCCCAGGCGGGTCTGACCCGGCCCGGTCTGACCCAAACCAGGCCGACCCGAACTGGTCTGGCCCGACCCCGGCTGGCCCGACCCCGGCTGGCCCGAACCGGGCCGACCGACGGGGGACGTGGAGGCCGCGTCGGTCCGGCCCGCCAGGTTGACCGAAGTCGCTGCCGCGTCGCCCGAATCCGCCTCACCCGCCGGAGTGCCCGCGCGCTGACCGGAGGCCGACGCGCCACCCTGACCAGCGGCGATGCCACCCTGGCCGGGGCCCGTCCGACCGGAGCCGACCGGGGCATCATCGATGTCCACCGGAGGCGGAATATGGGCCGGCAGCGGTGGTGTCTGAGCCATCGGCGTCCGCGTGGGCAGCGGAGAGTCGGGTCGCTGCAGCGGGGGCGGTGAGCCGGGCACGGCCGGAGCCCCGGCTGGAGCGCCAGGCCCGGACCGGCTGCCCAGGGCGTCTAGAGCACTGGCGCTGGCGGGCGGCCGTGCAAGCGCGCTGGAGCCTCCCGGGCCAGCCGACTCACCAGCAGGAATGCTCGGCGAACGGTAAGCAGTAGGCACACCACTAGCAGCACCGGGCGCTGGCCGGACGTCGCCAGCCTGACCCGACCCGCCGGGCCCACCCGCGAAACCACGAGCCTCCTGGGCGGACCGACCGCCGCTGCCGGGGCGTCCACGATCCCCGGGCTGACCAGCAGGACCACTAGAACGGCCAGGAAGTCCACTGGGCGGGTCGGCAAGACCGCCCCGCGTTTCCGGCTGGCTGCCATAACCAGGCGGCTGGTCACCAGGCCGACCCGCGAAACCGCCGGGCTGACCCGCAGAACCGCCAGGCTGACCCGCGAAACCCCCAGGCTGACCCGCAGAACCGCCAGGCTGACCCGCAGAACCCCCAGGCTGACCCGGAGGATTGCCAGGCCGCGTACCGAAGCCGTTGAACTGACCGCCGGGAATGCCGCCGCCCCGCCCACCGCCGGGACCCGGAGGGGTCCCCGGCACGCGCGAGGGCAACCCGCTCGGCATGACGGCACCCGGCGTGCGCACCGGCAGCCCACCCGGACCGACAGGTCCCGCGGATCCAGCCTCGTCAGCGGAAGAAGGAGCGCTGCCGGCAGCGCCAGCCTGACGGCCGCCCGGCTGCCCGCCCGCGTAGGCGGACCCCGCCGAACCGGCCGGCACTGCCCCACCCGGCGCAGCGCCGCCGAAGGCCGGACCACCGGAAGAGCCGCCGAAAGCTGGACCATCCGAGGAAGGGCCGCCATAGGCCGGGCCCTCGGAGACGCTGGAAGCAGGAGCGCCGGCGGCCGGGCTGCCCTGGATAGGACCGCCGGAGGCCGGAGCCGCGTAGTTCTGGGCCGATGCGTTGTAGCCCTGGGCCGCAGCGGTCGCCGCCAGGGTCGCGGCGGCGTGCAGGTCCTGGATGCGGTTCGGCGCGTTGCTGCCCTCGCGGCCCGGGCCGCGGGTCGGCAGCCGCAGGTCACCGCGGGAGAGCTGGGCCACGAACCAGGCCGGCAAGTAGCCCTCGATCGGCAGGCCGGGGTTGACCGCCAGCCACCATTCGAGGTTCGGCCAGGTGTCCGCCAGCTCCGCGTATGCCACCCGGCGGGCCGAGCCGGTGTAGTCAGCCAGGCAGGCCTGCAGCGCGGATGGCGAGGTGAAAGCGAGGACGTGCGTACGGCCGCCGGTGCTCCACGTGCCCCAACCGAGCGGGGCGAGGCCGGCGAGGGCGTCTGCCGAGACCGGTAGCAGCAGGTCGACTCCGGCGAGAATGCGGAAGTAGGACTCCTGGTCGTCGGTGCGCAGGGCGCTGCGCATCGCGACTTCGGCGTCCGTAGCCGGTTCCCACTCGGTCACGTCCACCTCTCCCTTCGCGGCGAACGGGGCCACCTCAACGCGTACAACCTACAAGGTCAGGGCCCGATCACAATGGGCGGCCGGACGTATACAGCCTCTAAGTGGCCCCGTCAGCACGATCGGCGTAGGTCAGACCCATGATTGTGTCGCGCAACGATACCGTCCAATGACTCGGGGTAGCCAGAGCGGGAAATGAGACGGAAACGGCCGGAACGAGGCGTCCCGGCCGTGCCGCGAAGATTAGGTGCGGGGAGCTCAGGAGAAGCGCTTCTCCGCGTTGCCCTCGGTCGTCGCGTAGTCCTGCGCGGACTGGTCGACCGCGATCTTGATGTCGCGGAGGATGTTTTTGAGGTCGGTGGCAGCCGTGGTCCACTTCTGCTGCCGCTGGTGGTATGCCGCCTGCGCCTTGCCCTCCCACGTCTCCACCAGCGGGCGCGCGTCGGCGTCGAGCTGGCTGAGCTTCGAGTCGAGCTCGTTCACAGCGCTTTGGATGTCGACGCCGGCCTCAGCCAGGGCACCGAAGTTGACGCGAAGCAGTCCGTCGCTCATGTCGTGCTCCTTTCCAGGTCGGAATTAGAGCGGCAGGCTGACGCCGCCGCCACCGGACTTGGCCACCAGGCTCGCGGCCGAGGAGTCGGTGCTGTCGTAGCTGGCACCGGAGCTCTTGATGGCCTCGGCGGTGTCAGCGAGCGCCTTGTTGAGCTGCGCGAGGTCCTGCTGGTACTGGTTTTTCACGGACTCGAACGCGCGACCACCGCTGCCGACCCAGGCGGTCTGCAGCACGGAAAGCCGGTCCATGAGCTTGGTGAGCATGGCCGTCAAATCGCTGTTGGCCTGGTCGAACTTCCCAGCGACCTTCGCCATGTCCCCGGAACTTGCCTGCGTCTGGGACACCCCGGACGTCACCCCGCTTTCTTGATCGTCTGCCGTGCACCGGGTCCGGTATGGATGAGCCGTGCTGGACGAACCCGGGAGCATTGACGTGACCCTCAGGTTAACGGCTCCCGTGTCACGGTGGGGGGCGCCCCTGAGCTGCCATTCATCCACTGCCGTCGCTGACCGTAGCGGGCCGGACGGGGCCACGGTAGCGCCGGTGGACAACCTGTGGATATCCACAGGGCCCCCTGCGCGTCCCACCCGCGCCATACGATGAGGCCGCACAGGCAGCGCATCAAGGAAGGGCGGACTCAGACGGTGACGGCAGACCTGGCGGGCGGCCGCGACTTCCCGGAGCTCACCGGCGCGGGTCAGCGGCTGCCGAAGGTGCGCGCCCAGCGTGTCCGACATGGACGATTGTTCGGTATTCGCACCGGCCAGTGGGTCAGCACTCAGGTGGCCGCTGTCGCCTTACTCGTCGGCGCCGTCAACGGCCCGATCGCCCTCGCCGCCGCGGCCTTCGTGGCGATCGCGCTGCTCGCCGTCACGTGGCTGCGGCTGCGCGGCCGTTGGGCGTTCGAGTGGCTCGGCACCGGGCTGCGCTTCGCCGGCCGCCGACACGCCGTTTCCGTCGCCGGCGCACCGACGGCGCTGCTCCAGTTCGTCGCGCCCGGCGCCCGGATCGAGCAGACCGAGCTCGCGGGCGACCCGGCCGCGGTCATCGTCGACGGCCACGGCCTCACCGCGGTGCTCGAGCTGGGCGACCCGAACGGCCTGCTCGCCGAGGAGACGGTGATCCTGCCCTCCCCGGCCGGCCTGCTGCCGCCCACCGGCGCCGAGCACCCGCCGTGCCGCCTGCAGCTCCTCCTCATCGGCGCCCCCTCGCCCTCCCTGCGGGCCGGCGGCGGCACCCCGGCCAACTCCTACCGCCAGCTCACCGAGGGCCGCCTGCTCGGCCACAGCAGGGCGTTGCTGGCCGTCCGCGTGCTGCGCGCCGAGGGCTGGTCGGAAGACGATCTCCGCCGGGCCCTCTCCGGCCTGGTGCGCAAGCTGCTGCGCCGGCTCGGCCCGACCCCGGCCCGGCCGCTCGGCGAGGCCGCCGCCCTGCGGGTGGTCTCGGAGCTGGCCCACGACGACGGCGTCGGCGCGGCCAGTGAGTCCTGGCCCGGCCTGCGGGTCGGCAGCCTGACCCAGGCCACGTTCCGGCTGCGCCGCTGGCCCGACCTGCGCATCGAGACGTCACGCCGGCTGGTGGCCCGGATGCTGACCCTGCCGGCGGCCGCGACCACAGTCGCGCTGGGTGTGGGGCCCCGCTCCGCCACCGGCACGGACACGGCGATCGACCTGACCGTCCGGCTCGCGGCCCCGGACGCCGCGGCCCTGTCGGTGGCCACGCAGGCGTTGCGCAAGCTGCTGGCCGCCGAGCGCGCGACGGCCCGGCGGCTGGACGGTGAGCACCTCGACGGGCTCCTCGCCACCCTTCCGCTCGGCATCCCGGCCACTCCGGCCGTGCCGGGCCGTCCCAGCCTGGACATGGCCCGCGCCGACCTGCTCGACGACCTGCAGCTCCCGATCGGCAACGCCGGCCTCATGATCGGCAGCAATCGCAGGGGCGCGCCGGTGATCGCCCGACTGTTCCGCCCGGAGCAGACCCGGGCGCTGCTGGTGGGTGGTGTGCGCTGCGCCCAGTTGGTGGCGCTGCGGGCGATGGCCCTGGGCGCCCGGGTGGTCGTGCAGACCGCGCGGCCGCAGGCCTGGGAGCCGTTCGTCCGGGGCGCGGCGGTGCCCGGTGAGGCGATCGCGGTCATCCCGCCGGGCCGGGCCGTGGAGATCCCCCCGGGCTCCGCCCTGCACCCGCTGCTCGTGGTGGTCGACATCGGGCCGGTAGGCGCGGACAACCGCCCGGGTGCCGGCTGGCAGGCCACGCTGGTGGTCCGCGACGAGTTCGGCCCGGCCGACGCCGACGCGGCCTCCCGGGCCGATCTGCTGCTCGTGCAGCCCCTGCGGCCGGAGGAAGCGGCCCTGGTGGGCGCCGCCCTGGGTCTCGGCGACGCGGCGAAGTGGCTGACCCAGATCCGCGCGGACATGGTCGGTGTGATCAACCGGCGCGCGGTCCGCTGGGCCGCGCTGTCCCAGACCCCGATCGAGGCCCAACTGATCGGCCCGCCGGTCCGCGGCTGACCCAAGACCGGCGAGCGATACCGGTCAATTCGCTGCTTTTGCGGTGGATTGCAGCAACGAGCTCGACAAGATCGTGGAGTGTCGCGCACCTGGCTCGCCCCGGCGTGGCACCATCCGGTGCCATGGGCATCCTCATCCGGCTGGTCATCACCGCCGTCTCGCTGTGGATCGCGACGCTGGTGATCGACGGCATCCGTCTCACCACCGACTCCCTCGGGGGTCAGATCGGCACGCTGCTGGCCGTCGCGGTGATCTTCGGCATCGTGAACGCCGTGCTGCGCCCGATCATCAAGACGATCGGCTGCGGGCTCTACGTGCTGACCCTGGGCCTGATCTCCCTGGTCGTCAACGGCCTGCTCTTCCTGCTGGTCAGCTGGATCGCCGGCCGGTTCGACCTGCCGTTCCACGTGGACGACTTCTGGCCGAGCGCGATCCTGGGCGCCCTGCTGGTCGGCGTCGTGAGCTGGGTGCTCAACATGCTCGTCCCGGACGGCGGCGACGACTGAACCACCCCGCAGCGAAAACCGGGCGATCCCGCTGCTGAGCTCACCCGCGGCGGAGACCCGGTAAGGAGCCGCCGCCGCGCGATTGGCCTGGTGAGCTACGACATATGCAACGACCGGGCCCCCGCCGCGAACTTACGGTGAGCGCATGGGCGAGGAGCGACGAGGCTATCTGTACGGCCTCACGGCGTACGTGCTGTGGGGCTTCTTCCCGATCTACTTCAAGCTGCTCGCGCCCTCCCCGCCGCTGGAGATCCTCGCCCACCGGGTGATCTGGTCCGTCCTCTTCATCGGCGTGGTCCTGCTCGTCGCGCGCAACCGGCACTTCCTCGGCCGCATCCTGCGGGACCGCCGGCTGCTCGGCGGCATCACCCTCGCCGCGGTGCTGATCGGCGTGAACTGGGCGACCTACATCTACGCCGTCAACTCGTCCCGCGTGGTCGAGACGGCACTGGGCTACTTCATCACGCCGCTGCTGGTCGTGGTGCTCGGCGTGACCGTGCAGCGGGAGCGGCTGCGGTTGTGGCAGTGGATCGCCGTCGGGTTCGGTGGGCTGGCCGTCGCGGTGCTGACCGTGGACTACGGGCACCTGCCGTACATCGCGCTGACGCTGGCCGCCAGCTTCGGGTCGTACAGCCTGATCAAGAAGCGGCTGTCGCTGCCGCCCGCCGAGGGCCTGTTCGTCGAGTCCGCTGTGCTCGCGGTGCCCGCGCTGGGCTACCTGAGCTGGCTGAACGCGACGGGCAGCGCCGAGTTCGGGCACGTGTCGGCCGCGCACACGGCGCTGATGCTGCTCTCCGGCGTGGCTACGGCCGTACCGTTGCTGCTCTTCGCCGGGGCGGCCAACCGGGTGCCGCTGGTCAGCATCGGCATCCTGCAGTACGTCGCGCCGATCCTGCAGCTCGCCTGCGGCGTGCTGCTGTTCCACGAGCCGATGCCACCCGCCCGGCTGGCCGGCTTCGGGCTGGTCTGGATCGCGCTGATCATCTTCACCGTGGACGGCCTGCGCGGCGCCCGGGCCACCAAAGGGAGGACGGCGGCCGGTTCAGCGGCCGCCACCGCCGAACCAGCCGCCGCCCTTCCGCCGCGCTGACGAGAAGACCCGTCAGGGGACGTCATAGGTGAGCAAGGTCCGATCGTCCGTCCGCACCAGCGCCAGCCGGGACAGCGTCCCGTCGGTGAAGTGCGTCACAGGGGACATCTTGACCTCTTTGCCGGGCGACGCTGTCCACGAGCCGAGCTGCTCGCTCTCGTCGTCCGGGCCGTACGCCATCAGCCGGACCGTGTACGGCTTGGACTCCGCGTCGCCCTGGTTGTAGAAGCAGATCAGGTTGATCCGCGTGCCGCCGGCCGCACTCGTCAGGCTGATCCGGGCGGTGACCTGCACCCGTTCGTTGGCCGGGGTCATCGCAACCGTCGGACCGGTCACCGTCGGGTCCGGGGTCCCGCCGCGGCCCATCCAGAACACCGCGCCGATGCCGACGACCAGCGCCAGGCAGGCCGCGGTCAGCGCCGAGCCCAGCACCCGCCAGCGGACCCGGCGGCGTTCCTCGCGCCGCGTCGACTGCGCGGCCATGACCAGGTCCGGCATGCTGTTGCGCCGGGTACGCGGCGGCGGCAGATCGGGGGCGAGCAGCTTCTCGAAGTCGACGGGGTCGAGCCGGCCGAGCAGCCCGGGCAGTACGGCGATGTCCGCGACGGCCTCGCGGCAGAACGAACACGTGGCCAGGTGCCGTTCGTAGGCGGCGCGTTCGACGGGAGACAGGGCGCCCAGGACGTACGCACCGTCGTCGTGCTCGTGTCCGCACCTCATCCCGTCACCCCCATCTCGTCCAGAACCATGCGCAGCGAACGCAACGCGTAGTGCGTGCGCGACTTGACCGTGCCGGGCGGAACGCCCAGCCGGGCGGCCGCCTCGGCCACCGAGCGTCCTTGGTAGAAGCACTCCACCAGGACTTCACGGTGACTCGCGGACAGCCGGCCCAGGGCTTCCGCGACCGTCCAGGCCTCCACGGCCCGGTCAGCCTCGTCCGCGCTGGGCGGCGGCTCGGGAATCATGTCTGTAACCACCTCGCCGACCCGAACCGACCGGCGTCGCCAGGCATCGATTGCCAGGTTGCGCGCGGTGGTGAATAACCATGACCGCACCGCGCCGCGTTCCGGGTCGAGAGCCTCCGGGTAGCGCCAGGCCCGCAGCAGCGTTTCCTGCACCAGGTCCTCCGCCCGCTGCCGGTCGCCTCCGGAGAGTCGCACGGCGTGTGCGAACAGTGCTTCCCCATGTTCGTCTTGCAGAGCACGCAACAACTCGGCATCCTGATCTTCCAAGCCTGCCGACCTCCTCCGCGCGTCCCAACCGGTACTACGTGCACCGGGGTCGGGCGGTTCAAAGGCGTCTTAAGTCGGCAGTTCAGCAGGTCAGGCGGTGGCCGCGTCGCCCGCGGAGAGGGCCTCGGCGACGCTGCGAGCGGCGGCCGTCAGCTTGGCGCGGACGACCCGCGCGGAGGTGAGCATCTCCGCGGCCGGCAGGGAGCAGGCGAGCACCAGCCGGCGCTCCATGTCCCGGTCGGAGACGACATTGACCGCGGCGCAGGCGAGCCCCTGCCGGAACTGGCCCATCTCGAGCTGCATCCCCCGCCGCTCGCCCGCGGCCAGGTCGGCCTCGAGCGCCTCGGGCGAGGTCAGCGTCGCCGGGGTGAAGGCCCGCATGCCCCAGTCTCGCAGGTAGCGGGCCCGTTGATCGGCCGTGAGCGTGGCGAGCAGGGCCTTGCCGAGCGCCGTGGCGTGCCCGCCCTCGTCGAAGCCGGGCACCATGTCGTCCATGAACGGCGACCGGGCGCCCTCGGCACACGCGGTCACGGCGATCCGACCGCCGACGAACCTGCCCAGATAATGGCTGTAACCGGTCTCTATCGCCGCCCGGCGCAGCGCCTCGCCGACGGACGGCGGCCCGCGGAAGGCGGAGACCAGTTCGCGGTATCGATCCGCGATCTCCAGACCGACGATGTACGTGCCGTCTTCCCGGCGGATCACATAGCCCTCGTACGCCAAGGTACGCACTAGGTGATACGTCGTAGCAACGGTCAACTCGCATCGCCGAGCGATCTGTTTCACGGTGAGTCCGCGCGGGGCCCGACCCACCGATTCGAGTACGCGCAGGGCGCGTGACACGCTCCGGATGAGATCTGACGGCTCCGCCAGGGGGTCGCGCACAGCCACCTCCGACGCCGGGGACTTACACCATATGAATAATCTTCCTCGGACGGAATGCCTCAAGCGTGTCGACCATGACCGATCTCTACGCGACGTGTGGTCATTAACACTCACCGTCCCGACCCGAGCGAGCCCGGGATTACCCTCCGATTGATGGCCGAGCCGCAGATCGTCCCCGCCAAAACCGCTGCTACCAGCGCGAACGCGGTGCGCCCGCTGCGCGCTGCCACCGGCGCCCTCACCACCACCATCGCCTGTTCGGTTCCCGTATTTCTGGTCGGCGGCCTCGCGGTGCAAATCAGCCATGAACTCGGTTTCAGCCCGGCGGGTCTCGGGCTGGCGGTCTCGGCGTACTTCGGAGCCAGCGCGCTCGCCTCGGTGCCCGCCGGCGCGCTCGTCGAGCGGTACGGCTCGACCACGATCGCGCGCGCCGGCATCGGCCTGGCGGCGGTGTCCCTGCTGACGATCGCGATCGCGGCCCGCTCACTGTGGAGCCTCATCGCGATCCTGGCCCTGGGCGCGGCCGCGAACGCCATGGGCCAGCTGGCGAGCAACACCAGCCTGTCCCGGCACGTACCGGTGCGCCGCCAGGGCCTGTCGTTCGGCGTCAAGCAGGCGGCGATCCCGGTCAGCACGCTGCTCGCGGGCGCGGCCGTACCGGTGGTGGCATTGACCGTGGGCTGGCGCTGGGCGTTCGTCTTCGCGGCGGCCGGCGCCGCGGCGGCGCTGTGGCTGGTGCCGGCCGAGCACGACGAGGCCCGCGGGTCGGTCACCAACGGCGGCGAGCGGGCCACCGCGGCCCTGGTGGTCATCGGCATCGGCGCGGCCCTGGCCGCCGCCTCCGCGAACGCGCTCGGCACGTTCCTGGTCGACTCGGCGGTGGCCCGCGGCCTCGCGCCCGGGCCCGCCGGGCTGGCGCTCACGCTGGGCAGCGCGGTCTGCGTCGCGGCCCGGGTCGGCGGCGGCTGGCTGGCCGACCGGCTGCCGGACCGCCAGATCGGCGTCATCGCGGGCATGCTGACCGTGGGCGCGGCCGGGCTGGCGCTGCTGTCGCAGTTCAGCACGGCGACGCTGATCGTCGGCGTGGTGCTGGGCTTCGGCCTGGGCTGGGCCTGGCCGGGGCTGATGACCTTCGCGGTGGTCCGGCTGCACCCGCAGGCGCCGGCGGCGGCGACCTCGATCACCCAGACCGGCGTGTACGCGGGCGGCTGCATCGGGCCGCTGAGCCTGGGAACGGTGGCCGCGACGGCCGGCTACCCGACGATGTGGACGGCGGCGGGCATCGCGATGCTGTGGGCGGCCGCGGCCATGGTACTCGGCAGCCGGATGTTGCGACGACACGCAAACCGGGTGATAACGGCCTAGAAACCGCGCGGTCGGGACTCAGCTCGTGCGGTCGGCGATGAAGTCGCAGAGCGACTCCATGGCGCTGCGCGGCGAACCCTCCGGCAGCGGCGCGAGCCGCGACCGGGCTTCCTCCGCGTAGGTCCGGACGGTCTCGCGGGCCCGCTTCATCGCGGCGGACTCCCGAAGCAGCCCGAGCGCCTCGGCGTGCAGCACGTCGTCGACCAGCGGCCCGGAGGCGAGCAGCTCACGCAGCCGAACGGAGGAAGCGTCGGTGTCGTCGCCGGCCAGGGCGTAGAGCACCGGCAGCGTGGGCACACCCTCGCGAAGGTCGGTGCCCGGAGTCTTGCCCGACTGCACCGACTCCGACGCGATGTCGAGCAGGTCGTCAGAGAGCTGGAACGCGATGCCGATCGTCTCGCCGTACCCGGTAAGGGCCTCGACCTGCTCGGGCGTGACGCCGGAGAACAGGCCGCCGAAACGCGCCGACGTCGCGATGAGCGACGCGGTCTTCTCGGCGATGACGCTCAGGTAATGCTCGATGGGATCGGAACCGCGCGCCCCGGCGGTCTCGGCGATCTGGCCGTGCACAAGCCGGGCGAACGTCCGCGCCTGCAGCCGCACCGCCTCCGGCCCGAGCGAAGCGGCGATGTCGGCCGCCCGCGCGAAGAGATAGTCACCCACGAGAATCGCGACCGAATTGCCCCAGCGAGCATTGGCGCTGGGCGCGCCGCGCCGCACGGTGGCCTCGTCCATGACGTCGTCGTGGTAGAGCGTCGCCAGATGGGTCAGCTCGACAACCAGGGCGGCGGGCACGATCTCCGGCCGCGTCGGATCGCCCATCTGCGCGCCAAGAGCAAGAATCAGCGGCCGAAACCGCTTGCCGCCGGCGTCCATGAGATGCCGGGCAGCCTCGGCCACCAGCGGATCGGCGCTGGCAACATTGCTGCGCAGCGCATCCTCCACAACGGCAAGCGTCGCCGACACTGCCGCATCGACCGCAGGGTCAATGTCGAGGCCGAACGACGTCAGCGCGCTGTCACCGGTGCTCACCACACTTTCACGATGCCATACGAGCCTGACGCGGGCGGGCCCAGGGGTCACACCAGCAAGATCAAAAACAATTCGAAGGTACGGATCCGGAAAAGTCCCCTCCGCTCCCACACCCACGCACCTGCCCACTCACCCTGATCAGGCACCCACCGGCCGAGCCAGAAGCACGTAGCGGACCCGCCGACAATTGGCACATCCAATCCACAGCGATCACCAAGTCCACCCGATCCCCGCGGCCCACCGCACCACGCCGGGCACCGGGCACCGGGCGATGGCCCCGTTGTCCACAGGCATGGGTAGCACCTCCAGGATGGTCGTGCGCTACGGGTCGATCACCCTGATGCCGGGCCATCGGCGAGACGGCTGTTGGCGCGCGAGGCGGGCTCTGGACAGGGGGACCGTGATCCGGCGCGGATTGTGCCGCCAGATGCCATCCAGCAGGTCGTCCAGGCCGCACGGCGCACAGACCTCCAGACGCTGGGCAGCAACGACCGGGACGGCCACGGCGTCTGCACCTCCTGCGACAGCTGCGGCAGTCACGGCGTCCATACGTCCCGCAATTACTGCGGCGGTCGCCGTGTCCGCACCTCCCGCAACAGCTGCGGCACTCACGGCGTTTGGAGGCTCCGCGGCGACGAGCCGGACTGCTACCGCGGTCGCAGTCTCCGGCCAAGTCGCCACGCCCTCCGCGGTCGACCGCAGCGGGGCGACCGGCGGCCCGCCGAAGAACTCGGAATACCAGGTGTGCACCGCGGCCTGGTTGGTCGCTTCCCAGACGACGTCCGGCAGAATCTCACGCAGCACCGTGGTGGCCTCCGCATCGCGGCGCCGGCTCAGGTCCTCCGGATCGAAGAACGCGACATCCACGTCTCGGACCTGGCCGGGCGCGAACCCGTCCCCGTAGCGCCGGCCCCAGACCAGATCACGCAGCACCCCGGCCCCGGTCCACGCCGACGGCAGCCCAGCCGCACGCACGGCGGTCAGCACGGAGACGAACCAGTCGCATTCCCCGATGATTTCCGTTAGCTCCGCCGCCCTCCGCACCATGGAGAACATCTTGGCGGACACCTTTGACAGAGTGAGATGGTCGACTGTCGACACTCACCCTGAGTAAGCGGCTGGTCTGGCATCCGACCGGCCGGCCCAGATCTTGTGGCGTCACTGCGCGGCGCGCGCCCTGAAGCTTCAAGGTTCGTGCCTGGTCTCAGTGCGAGGACCCGCTTCCCATATGCCGGGGCCACGTACCACCAGGTGAACATTCCGTCCCACAGGCTGGCAGCCAGCCTCCCAAAACCCCCATTTCGCTACCACCCGCTACGACCTTGATGAGCGTGCGCGTCGAGCACACCGCAGGTCTCCAAGATCGCGGGCGTCCCCCGCGGAGCCGCTTTCCCGACTCGACGTGCGGCCCTTGATGCCCGTGAACAAGGCCGTCAGTGGATGTGACCGTCATCCACGTCAGTTCACTGTGGGTGTGCTCGGCGTGTGTCCGGATCGTGCGCGGGTGTGGTCCGCTCCTGGCTGGCGCGTGACTCTGTCGATGGAGGGTCGGTGAGGATCTCGCGGCGATCGGGTGCGCATCGGTGCGGTAGGGATCGGTCCGATGATGGTGGCCGAGGCCCGGGATCTGCGTCCGTGACCTGGCGGTAGGTGAGTCCCCCGTTCATGGTCCGCGGGTGGGGGCCTGTTCGGCGGTGGACCGTCTGGTCAGCGCACCGCCGCAAACACTCGTCGGGTTGGCTGACATGCTGCGTGACCTGGGCCGAGCTCAGCTGACATGCTGCGCGACCTGGGCCGAGGCTCAGCTGACATGCGGCGCGAGGCATCCCGTAGCGGCGAATGTCGAGCCGTCATTGGGCGCCAAGGTCTCGGGAGGGGGCGCGAGGTCTGCGCGGATCTCGCCGGCCCGAGCGATCTTGCGGTTTCGTAGCGGGAGCTGGCCACCATGACACAGAGTTTCGGTGCGGCCTGTGCGGGGAGTCGCCACGGGCGCGGGACCCCCGACCCGGAAGGGCTCTGCGGCCCGGTCCAGAGCTGGAGGGCCCGCCGAGGGCGACACAGCCTGCAGCCGCGACGGCCGATGGAGCCGCCCAGCAGGAGACGCGACCATGCACGGACCTGGCAGGGTGAGGACGGCCGTTCATGAGCCGCTAGGCGATTGGCCGCCCTCGCCCGGTGTCGGCGGGAGCGACGGTCAGTGCCATGCAACCAGGCACGACATCCATAATTTGATCTTGGTGTGGTGTGCGACCGGCCGATGTCGAACGTGTCACCGGGGAGCCGGACGTGATCACCAGCACCACGGTCGCGACTTGCGCCGAAACGAAGCGGCCCCGGCCTGAAGGAATCAGACCGGGGCCGCCGCGAAGCCGGACTATCGCACGAATTGGGCCGCGTCGTTGGTGAGGTCCAGCAGTGGGGCCGGGATCACGCCGAGCGCCAGCGTCACGATCACGCCGATCACCAGCGCGGCCGAGGTCAGGAAGCCCGGGATGGACACCGTCGGGGTGCTTTCGCCCGGCTCGGACAGCCACATCATCACGATCACCCGCAGGTACGGGAACGCCAGCAGCATGCTGGTGATCACGCCGACGATGACCAGCCAGGTCTGGCCGCCGTCGATCGCCGCGCCGAAGACCGCGAACTTGCTGGTGAAGCCGCTGGTCAGCGGGATGCCCGCGAAGGCCAGCATGATGAATGAGAAGGCTCCCGCGTACAGCGGGCTCTTGCGGCCCAGGCCCGCCCAGCGGGACAGGTGGGTCGCCTCGCCGTCCGCGTCTCGGACCAGCGAGATGATGCCGAACGCCGCCAGTACCGAGAAGCCGTAGGCCACCAGGTAGAACATCGTGCCGGACAGGCCGTCCTTGTTGAGCGCCAGGACGCCCACCAGCAGGTAGCCCGCGTTGGCGATCGACGAGTATGCCAGCAGCCGCTTCATGTCGGTCTGGGTGACCGCCAGGATCGCGCCGGTCAGCATCGTCAGGACGGCGATCGCGCCGAGCACCGGCTGGAAGTCCCAGACGACTCCGTCGAAGGCGACGTAGAGGATGCGGAGCAGCGCGCCAAACGCCGCGACCTTGGTGCAGGCCGCCATCAGCGCCGTGATCGGGGTCGGCGCGCCCTGGTACACGTCCGGTGTCCACACGTGGAACGGGGCCGCCGCGCTCTTGAACAGCAGGCCGATGGCCACCAGGGCGAGGCCGCCGTAGAGCAGCACCTCGTTGCGGACCGGGTCGGCGACCGCCGCGTGGATCGACGCCATGTCGACCGCGCCGGCGAAGCCGTAGATCAGGGCCACCCCGAAGAGGAAGAACGCCGACGCGTACGAGCCGAGCAGGAAGTATTTGAGCGCCGCCTCCTGGCTGAGCAGGCGCCGGCGTCGGGCCAGCGCGCACAGCAGGTAGAGCGGCAGCGACAGGACCTCTAGCGCGACGAACATCGTCAGCAGGTCGTTCGCGGCGACGAAGAGCAGCATGCCGCCGAGCGAGAAGATCGTCAGCGGGTAGACCTCCGTCGCGCCGGGCTGGCTGCCCGCCTGCTTCAGGTCCTTCTCCGAGCCGACCGTGATCGCGGCCTGCGAGACGAACGCGCCGCCGGCCTCGACCGTGCGCTCGCCGATCAGCAGCATCGACACCACGCCCAGCAGCAGGATGCTGCCCTGCAGGAACAGCGTCGGGCCGTCGATCGCGACCGCGCCGCCGATGGTGACGACCCTGGTGTTGCGGGTCAGGATGACCGCGGCCAGCGCCGCGACCAGCGAGGCCAGCGCGAGGGTCAGCTGGACCCCGTTGCGCCGGCCGCGCGGCAGGGCCGCCTCGAGCAGGATGCCGAGGCAGGCCGCTCCGAAAAGGATCAACATCGGCGACAGCGCGCCGTAGTTGATCTCCGGCAGTTTGAGGTCTCCCATGGCTACCGAGCCACCCTTCCGTTCGCGACCGCGGCCGGCGCCGGATCGGTCGTGCCGACGTCCTGCATGGTCGCCTCGACCGCCGGGTTGATCACATCGGTGACTGGCTTCGGATAGAAGCCGAGGAGCAGCAGCAGGAGCACCAGCGGCGCGACCACGATCTTCTCGCGGAGGCTGATGTCCTTGTGCATCGCCGGAATCTCGGTCAGCGCCGGGTTGAGCGTGCCCTGCGTGGTGCGCTGCACCATCCAGAGCACGTACGCGGCGGCGAGGATGATGCCCACGGTGGCGATGACCGCGTATACCTTGTGCACCGTGAACGTGCCGATCAGCACCAGGAACTCGCTGACGAACGGCGCGGTGCCGGGCAGGGCCAGCGACGCCAGGCCGGCGAAGAACAGGATGCCGGCCAGCACCGGCACCAGCTTGCCGGCGCCGCCGAAGTCGCTGACCAGCGCCGAGCCGCGGCGGGCCACGAACATGCCGACCACCAGGAACAGCAGGCCGGTCGCCAGGCCGTGGTTGACCATGTAGAGCACCGCGCCGGTGCCCGCCTGGGTGGTGAAGGCGAAGATGCCGATGCCGATGAACCCGAAGTGGGCGATCGACGTGTACGACACCAGCCGCTTCAGGTCATGCTGGCCCACGGCGAGCAGCGCGGCGTAGATGATGCCGATGACGCCCAGGATCAGCGCCGCCGGGGCGAACCAGCGCGACGCCTCCGGGAACAGCGGGAGGCAGTAGCGCAGGATGCCGAACGTGCCGACCTTGTCCAGCACACCGACGAGCAGCGCGGCGGCGGGCGCCGGGGCGGCGACACCGGCGTCGGGCAGCCAGGTGTGGAACGGGAAGAACGGCGCCTTGACCGCGAACGCGATGAAGAAGCCGAGGAACAGCCAGCGGGCGGTGTCGGTCTCGAACGCCGCCGAGACGTCGCTGAGCTTCTGCCAGTCGAAGGTGTGCCCGCCGACGACCCAGAGGCCGATCACGGCGGCCAGCATGAACAGGCCGCCGACCAGCGAGTAGAGGAAGAACTTGACCGCCGCGTACTGCCGCCGGGCGCCGCCGTACGAGCCGATGATGAAGTACATCGGCACCAGCATGACCTCGAAGAACACGTAGAACAGGAACACGTCGGCGGCCGCGAAGACGCCGATCATCGTGCACTCGAGGGCGAGCAGCAGGGCGAAGTACGTCGGCACCGACCGCTGGGTCTCGTCGACGTCGTTCCAGGAGGCCAGGATCACCGCCGGCACCAGGATCGCGATCAGCATGAGCATCACCAGGGCGATGCCGTCCGCCGCGAACGTGAAGCGCGCGTCCCAGGTGGGGATCCACTGGTAGGACTCGCGGAACTGGAAGCGGTCGCCGCCCGCCTCGAAGACGATCCAC
>NZ_QHHV01000193.1:0-7685 GCF_003947245.1 Actinoplanes sp. ATCC 53533
TCCCGGCGCCGGCCCGGTAAAGCGGTCCGGCCTTCGGCGGTGCTTACCCGGGGCTTTCCGCATTGCCGGACCGGCTCCGGGAAAGGGCCTCGCGCGCGCCGGGCGCCGTTGCGAATGCGATGACGAAGAACTCGCAACGGCGCCGCGGTGGGTGCGGAGAATCAGCGCTTGCTGTGGAACGCCTCGACGATCGAGGTGGGGATGCGGCCGCGTTCGGAGACCTCGTAGCCGTTCTTGTTGGCCCATTCCCGGATGGCCTGGTTCTGGTCGCGGTTGGCCCGGCTGGGCGCCGGTGCCGCGCCGCGCGGTGCGATCCGGGCGGTGCTGCTGCGGCCGATCCGCGCCGCGGCGGCGAGGTACGGGTCGAGGGCCTTGCGCAGCTTGCCGGCGTTCTTGTCGGAAAGGTCGATGGTGTAGCTCACGCCGTCGATGCTGAATTCGACGGTGCGGTCCGCCTTGCTGCCGTCAATGTCGTCGGTCAGCAGGGTGACGATCTGCTTTGCCATGTGGTCGCTCCCGAATATGTCCTGGTGCGGCACCTGGTGACCGCCTCTATTGGCGATACCATAGCCGATATCTCCGCGCAGTCCTGCGGCGCAGTGCGATAAACGAATCCGCGTTCTTCCGTGTCGCGTATCCGTTACCGCGGCGTCGCGCAAGGTTGTGCGTGCCGGCAGTGACCGCGGCCCGGCGGGCCACCCGGCGGGGTCGTTATATGTCCGCTCGTCCGCTTGGCGGAATTCCCCCGATCGGGACCGCGCGGAAATGCGCGGCTGCCGCCCGGCCGGATCGACACCTGTCCGGACTCTCGGGGGAGTCCGATGCGGACGCCGGGGCGGGATCCGCTCCGGTGGGTGGGCGCCGCCCGCGCCGCCCTCGCCGTGAGCCGGCCCGGCCGCCCGGTCCTTTGATCCGCCGGTGGCGAGCGCGGGCCCTGGTCTTATCGCCCAGGGTGGGTCTATAGCGGACAACGCCGCCGGGGCGTTGATTGCGGCAGCGTTTCACGTTGATGTCTCCTGCTTGACACGCTGGTTGTGAGCGTTAACACTTTCCGCAACTTTCTGGCTCCCACTCCTTGGATAGAGGCCCTTATGGTCGCCGAGCCTCGTCGCGGCATCCGATACCTGTCCCGCACCGCTGCCTTACTGATGCTGGCCACCGCGGCGCTCGCGCTGCCGGCCGCCCCCGCCGCGGCCGACGTCACCAACGGTCTGGTGCTGCGGTACGACCTCAACCAGACCACCGGCACCACGGTCTCGGACACCTCCGGCAACGGCCGCGACGGCACCCTGCAGGGCGACGCGTCCTGGTCCGGCGGCGGCCTGGCTCTCGGCGGCACCAACGGGTACGTGAAGCTGCCGAACAACGTGCTCGCGCAGCTCAACGCGGTGACGGTCACCGCCGACGTCTACATCGACCCCGCGCAGGCCACGCCGTACATGATCTGGGCGATGGGCAACACCGACTCCGGTGGGATCGGCAACGGCTACCTGTTCACCACCGGGAACGGCTACCGGTCCGCGATCGCGACCGGGAACTGGAGCACCGAGCAGACGGTGAACTCCGGAGCGAACCTGCCCCGGGGCGTCTGGGCGAGCATCGGCTACACCCTCAGCGACACGGGCGTCGCCACCGAGTACCTCAACGGTGTGGCGGTGGCGACCAAGACCGACGTCACCATCAAGCCGAGCGCCATCGGCGCGGGCGTCACCAGCGCCAACTACCTGGGCAAGTCTGTGTACAACTCGGACAAGACGCTCAAGGGTCAGGTGAAGAACTTCCGGATCTACGACCGCGCGCTGAGCGCCGCCGAGGCCGGTGAGGTCGCCATTCCCGACGCCACCCGGGTCGCCGGGGACAAGGCCGGGCTGACCCTGGGCGACACGTCGGCGGTCACCGCCGACCTCACCCTGCCCGCCATCGGTCCCGCGTACGGCAGCAAGGTGACCTGGGCCTCCTCGAACCCCGCGGTGATCACCGCGGCGGGTGTGGTCACCCGGCAGGACACCGACACCACGGTGACCATGACCGCGACCATCAGCAGCGGCACCACCAGCGACACCAAGGCGTTCCCGGTCACCGTCAAGACCGCGCTGAGCGCCGCGGAGCGGGTCGAGCTGGCCCGCGCCGCGCTGACCGTGGCCAACATCGACGACGTGCGCGGCAACCTGACGCTGCCGCTCACCGGGCTGCACGCCACCACCGTCGAGTGGTCCAGCGCGGACACCGCCACGATCAGCAGCACCGGCGTCGTGCACCGGCCCGCGGCCGGCAGCGCCGCCAAGACGGTGGTGCTCACCGCCAAGATCAGCCTCGGTACGGCCACCGCCGAGAAGACGCTGACCGCCACCGTGCCCGCGCTGCCCGTCGCCGCCCCGCTCAAGGGCTACGCCTTCGCCTACTTCACCGGCGACAGCATCGCCGGCGAGAAGATCTCCTTCGCCGCGAGCCAGGGCAACAACGCGCTGAAGTGGACCGAGCTCAACGGCGGGCAGCCGGTGCTGACCTCCACGCTGGGCACCAAGGGCCTGCGCGACCCGTTCCTGATCCGCTCGCCCGAGGGTGACAAGTTCTTCCTCATCGCCACCGACCTGTCCATCGGCGGCGGCACCTCCTGGGACGAGTCGCAGCGCCAGGGCAGCCGGTACATCGAGGTCTGGGAGTCCACCGACCTGGTGAACTGGGGCCAGCAGCGGCACGTGCTGGTCTCGCCGCCGACCGCCGGCAACACCTGGGCGCCCGAGGCGTACTACGACGAGGCCCTCGGCCAGTACGTCGTCTTCTGGGCGTCCAAGCTCTACGCCGAGTCCGACCCGGGACACACCGGCAGCACCTACAACCGGATGCTCTACGCCACCACGCGCGACTTCGTGACCTTCAGCGCCCCGAAGATCTGGCAGGACCTGGGCGCGTCCCGGATCGACAGCACGGTGATCAAGGACGGCGGCAAGTACCACCGCTTCACCAAGGACGAGGGCGGGGTCACCGGCTGCAGCGACATCATCCAGGAGCAGGCCGACTCGCTGACCGCCGCCGACGACGTCTCGGACCCGAAGTACGACCCGAAGAACCCGGCGTGGAAGATCGTGGCCTCCTGCATCGGCAAGGCCGCCGGCACCTCCGCGGTCGAGGGCCCCACCGCCTTCAAGGCCAACCCCGGTGACACCTCCGGCTCGCCCTACTACCTCTTCGTCGACGAGTACGGCGGCCGCGGCTACATCCCGCTGGGCACCGACAGCCTCGACACCCCGTCGTGGAAGGTGCCGGCGAGCTACTCCCTGCCGACCAAGCCGCGCCACGGCACGGTCCTGCCGATCACGCAGGCCGAACTGACCAAGATCGCGAAGCTGCCGGACCCGCTGCCGGCCACCGCCGAGGGACTCGTCGCCCGGTACCCGCTCGACCAGGCCTCCGGCACCACGGTCACCGATGCCTCCGGCAACGGTAACAACGCCGCGATCGTGGGCGGCGCGACCTTCAGCGAGGGCAGCCTCAACTTCGGCGGCACCGACGGCTACGTCAAGCTGCCGAACAACGCCATGGCCGGAATGGAGGCCATGACGGTCTCCACCGACGTCTGGGTCGACCCGACCCAGCAGACCCCCTACTTCCTCTGGGGGATGGGCAACACCGACTCCACCGGTACGGGCAACGGGTACGTGTTCAGCACCGGTGACAGCAACTACCGGGCGGCCATCGCCTCCGGTAACTGGACCACCGAGCAGAACGCCCAGAGCAGCGGCGCCCTCCGCCGCGGCGCGTGGCGGACGCTGACCTACACCGTCGGCGGCGGCAAGGCCGCGCTGTACCTCGACGGCCGGCAGGTGGCCCAGAACACGGCGGTCACCATCACGCCGGGCGCGATCGGCGGCGGGATCACCACGGCCAACTACATCGGCAAGTCGGTGTACTCCGGGGACAAGCTCTTCAAGGGCCGGATGCGCGACTTCCGGATCTACAACCGGGTGCTGTCCGGTGACGAGATCTCCCAGCTGGGCAACAACGCCACCACGGTGTCCGCGGTGACGCTGGCCAGCCTGAAGGTCCCGGCGCTGATCGACAGCGACGCCGGCACCATCGTGCTGCCGCTCAAGCCGGGCACCGACCGGCGGAACCTGAACCCGGTCTTCACCGTGGCGAGCGACTCGAAGGTCACCGGCGCGGACGCCGGCGACTACTCCGCGCCGCGGAAGATCACCGTCACCAGCGCGACCGGCGCGACCCGCGAATACACGGTCACCACCCGGGTGATGCGCTCGCCGCTGCTGCCCGGCCTCAACGCCGACCCGAACATCGTCCGCTTCGGCGACACCTACTACATCTACGCGACCACCGACGGCATCGCCGGCTGGGGGAGCACCACCTTCAAGGTCTGGTCGTCGACCGACCTGGCGACCTGGACCGAGCACCCCACGATCCTGGACCTCGCCGACGTCTCCTGGGCGCACACCAACGCCTGGGCGCCGACGATCGCCTTCGCGAACGGGAAGTACTACTTCTACTTCTGCGCCGCCGGCAACATCGGCGTAGCCACCTCCGACTCGCCGCTCGGCCCGTTCAAGGACTCCGGGGCGCCGCTGATCGACCGGAAGGACTACAACAACGCCCAGCAGATCGACCCGGGCGTCTTCACCGACGACGACGGGCAGAGCTACCTGTACTGGGGTAACGGCACGGCGTACGTGGCACCGCTGAACGCGGACATGACCTCGATCGACGTGACGAAGCGGAAGACCATCGGTGGCCTCACCGACTTCCGCGAGGGCCCGTTCGTGAACAAGCGGAACGGGATCTACTACCTCAGCTACGCCATCGACGACACCGGCAGCGAGAACTACCGGGTCGGCTACGCGACCGCGACCTCGCCGTACGGTCCGTTCACCGCCAAGGGCCTGATCCTGTCCAAGGACCCGGCACTGGGCATCCTCGGCCCGGGGCACAGCTCGATCATCCAGGTGCCCGGCACCGACGACTGGTACATCGCGTACCACCGCTTCGCGATCCCGGGTGGCAACGGCTTCAACCGCGAGACCACCATCGACCGGCTCTACTTCGACGCGGCGGGGGCGATCACCCCGGTCATCCCGACGCTGGAGAGCATCGACCCGCTCGCCTACACCGGCGTGCAGCCGCAGGCGGCGGTCTCCAAGGCCGGCACCGACGGCTGGTACGGCTCCGGCGCCACCCTCACCCTCAGCGGCGGCGCGGGCAACTCCGCGATCGAGTACGCCCTCGGTGACGGTGCCTGGACCGCGTACACCGCACCGGTGCCGTTGCCGGCCGGCTCGTACACCCTGCGGCACCGGGCCCGTGGCGCGAACCTGATCCTGAGCCCGGTCGCCTCGCTGGCCGTCAAGGTCGACCCCGAACCGCCGATGTCGGCGGTCGCGGTCAAGACGGTCAAGAACGTGTCGACAGTGACGCTCAGCGCCCAGGACACCGCCTCGGGGGTGGCCTCGATCAGCTACCGCGTCGACTCCGGCGCGTGGCAGCCGTACACGAAGCCGTTCACCGTGACCGGCGTCCACCGGCTGGAGTTCTTCGCCACCGACAAGGCCGGCAACCCGGAGAAGGCCCAGCAGGTCAGCGTGCCGCTGAAGCCGGACACGACCGCACCCGCGGTCACCGGGCTGACCGACCCGCAGCGGCCGACCGGCAAGAACGGCTGGTTCACCGGCCCGGTGGCGCTCGTGGTCACCGCCACCGACCCGTCCGGCATCGCCTCCCGCGAATACCGGATCGCCGGCGGCAAGTGGCTGGCCTACACCCGCCCGGTCCCGCTCCCGGTGGGCGTGACCACCGTGAGCTACCGGGCGACCGACACCTTCGGCAACGTGTCGAAGGCCGGCACCCTCACCGTGCGGCGCGACACCCAGCCCCCGGTGGTCACCTCGAAGTTCCGCATCGGTGCGTCGCCCGTCAAGGTCACCCTGACCGCGAAGGACGCCGTCTCCGGGGTCCAGGTGATCTCCTACCGCGTGGACAAGGGCGCCTGGACCACCTACCGCGGACCGATCAAGATCCGCGGCAAGGGAACGCACAAGGTGTCGTACCGGGCCGACGACAAGGCGGGCAACCGCAGCAAGATCTGGACGGTGCAGGTGCGCATCCGCTAACCGGCCGGCCCGACTCGTAGTGACACAAAGCAACTCCTCCTTGTCTCAGATCCATGACAAGGAGGAGTTGCTTTGTCGTTGCCGCCGGGCCGGTGAACGTACAGATCGGGTCCGGGCGCACCGACAGGCTCACCGAGGGAGTCGGGGGCCTCGCGCGCCTCGCCGAGGTGATCCAGGGAGCGCAGCCCGGCGGTCAGGTGCAGCATCCCGTACGCCTGCCGGATCCGCGGATCGCCGGTATGCGGCTGGATCTCGTCGCCGATGCCCAGCGCGAGGCGCGCCGGGCATCCCCGGCGGCATGGAGAGGGATCCGCATCCACTCGGCGATCCCGATCCACTCCGGCCGGCCGATATCGCGCGCCTCGGTCAGGGCCAGGCGGGCGGCACCGCGGCCGAGATCGGGGTAGCCGAGGTCCCTGAGCGTGTACGAGGCGCCGTGTGCGACCTGGACGAGGTCGGAGCCGCGAAGTCCGCCGAGCAGGTCGGGCAGCATGGGTGCGAGCCCCGCCCTCCCAGCAACGCGCCGAAGGGTGAGGGTCAGTCCGCGACGCCCATCCGCTCACCCAGACTCCGTCTGACTCAACTCGTGGACCCGCCGGAACATCCTCGTCACGCTGCGTGCCGCGACGTGGGCTTGTTGGCTTCGCCCCGACGGTTCCTACCCTTCGGGCACCAGCCGAGGGCCCACGTCAACCACCGCCTCGCCCGCCGTCCTCGGCGCCCCCAAAGAGGGCATGAGTGACCTTTGCTCTGCTTCCCTATCGGAAACGCCCCTCGGGCTCCGGGCTCCGGGCTCCGGGCTCCGGGCTCCGGGCTCCGGGCGGCGGGCGGCGGGCTCCGGGCTCCGGGCGGCGGGCGGCGGCGGGGCGCGGCGGGCGGCTGGCATCAACCGAAAGCAGAACCCGCACATCCCACCCGGTGTTTCCGATGGGGAAGGACCCTGTTGCCTAATTCGCGGCGCGCCGGTTGTGGTCCGTGACGTGGTTGTTCTGCCCGGTGAGGATAGGTCGTCGTTGGTGGTTGGTGTCCTGGGTGAGGTGAGTAGCGGTGTCGATGCGTCCGCGTCCGTTGCCGGAGGTTGATGTGCAGACTGCGGTGGTGGCTAGGGCGGCGTTCAGGAAGCCGACGTTGGCGATGCGGGTGCGTGATGAGCTGGGTGAGGTCTTCACCGATGGGGCGTTCGTCGATGCGTTCGGGGTTCGTGGCAGGCCGGGGATCTCGCCGGGGCAGTTGGCGATGGTCACGGTGTTGCAGTTCGCGGAGAACCTCACCGACCGGCAGGCCGCTGACGCGGTCCGGGGGCGGATCGACTGGAAATACTGTTTGGGTTTGGTGTTGACCGATCCGGGTTTTGATTTCAGTGTGTTGTCACAGTTCCGGACCCGGTTGGTCACCCATGATCTGCAGGGTGTGGCGTTCCAGACTCTCCTGGACCGGCTGGTCGAGCAGGGCCTGGTCAAAGCCCGGGGTCGGCTGCGCACCGACGCGACGTATGTGATGGCCGCGGTTCGTGATCTCAACCGTCTGGAGATGGTCGGTGAGACGCTGCGGGCGGCCCTCGAAGCCCTG
>NZ_QHHV01000194.1:0-17821 GCF_003947245.1 Actinoplanes sp. ATCC 53533
GCACGAGGTCCTGACCTCGACTGCCCGGACTCGGGGTCAGGACCAGCCTGAAGATCCTCACCATCGTCGGTGACGGCTCCGCGTTCCCCAGCGCCGCTCACCTGGCCGCCTACGCCGGCCTGGCCCCGGTGACCCGCCGGTCCGGAACCTCGATCAAGGGCGAGACCCGGTCCCGGCGCGGCAACCGCGCCCTCAAGAACGCGCTGTTCCAATCCGCGTTCGCGAGCCTCGCCGACCCGACCAGCCGCACCTACTACGACCGTAAAAGAGCCGAGAAGAAGAAACACAACGCCGCCATCGTCTGCCTCGCCCGACGACGCACCGACGTCATCTACGCCATGCTCCGCGACAAGCAGCCCTACCAACAACCCAGCACCGAAAACCCCACAAAACACACCGCTGCCGCTTGACAAAGATCATAGAGACACCCCGCAGACCTAACACCTCGCGTGCCGCCACTACCGTGCCGCCACTACCGTGCCGCCATCACCGTGCCGCCACTACCGTGCCGCCATCACCGTGCCGCCACTACCGTGCCGCCATCACCGTGCCGGCACCAGCGCCGCGCCAGCGACGGCCGCCACCACTGACGCGGCAGCCAAGCCGGCGTGTGCCATGTCGTCAGCCCGGCCGCGCACCGGGCCGAGCAGTCGTACACCCCATCCCGGGCCACGATCTCCACGGCCGGGAGCGCCCGCGGGCAGGCGCCGAGGTCGACCACCGCCACCGACAAGGCCACGCCCGGCACGCATCCACCTTCAGCTTCGGCGGTTCGTATGCATGGCGCCCTGGCGCCCCACGCCCGGGCGAGCGTGCCGTTACGCCGGCAGTTGCAGACCATCGCGGCGGCCTTGGTCGGCCGTCCGGGTGCCCGGCTGGCGGCCCGTTCAACGATCGCGGTGAGCCGTTCGACGTTGCTCCGGGCGTTGCCGGCGCCCGAGCTGAAGGTGAGGCCACGGGTGGCGCTGCGGCGCGGGCAGGTCGACACCACGATCCTGATCGACCTGGACACCCACCGCCCGATCGACGTACTCGCCGGGCGCACCGCCGAGACGTTCGCCGCGAGGGCTACAGGCGCATCCCGGAATACAGGTCATCTGCCGTGACCGCAGCGGCACCTACGCCGAAGGCGCACCGACCCTCTGGGCCAATCCCGGCGAGCCGGTGAAGAAACCGTGGGCCTACCGCGGCTGTCTGGCCGAACCCGCACCGCCAGCCGAGGTTGCCGACACCGTGGTCCCCGCACCCGGACCGCACGCTCGCCGTCAACGGCCAACCCCGCAAGCAGCAGCGGCACGCCGCCGTCCACCAGCTTCGCGCCAAGGGCACTCCCTGACCGAGATCAGCCGGCAGCTCGGGGTTGTGTTCCGCACCGTGCCGCGGCCGCCAGCCTCGACGACCTGCTCGCGCAGGCTCTCCACCCCGTCCAGCGTGCAGGGCGGCCACGCCGACTACATCCACCACCGCCGCGCCGAAAGACTGACCGAGCCGTCCTGCCGCATGCCGAACTGCAATCCTGCGGCAGCCAGCGCTACCTACGTCCACCGCGCCTGTCGTCCACCGCGCCTGTCGTCCACCGCGTCCACCGCGTCCACCGATCCGCCGACCGCCACGCCCGCCGTCCACCGCGCCCGCCAACCACCACGACCCGGCCGAAGCCGGCACCGAAACCAAGCCGGATCCCCAGCTGGATCATGACCAAACCCGAGCACCTGAACACCGAACCCAGCACAGCGCTCGCCGGCATTCCCGCCCACTGTCCTGAGCTGCGGGCGGCGCGTCGGCATGAGATCGGCTATCGCATCGATCCGTATCACCAGCGTCGCGGCCACGCTCGCGCGGCTCTTGAGACTCTGCTGGCCGGAGCTGCCCAGGAACCTGACGTTCATCGGCGGTCGGGTCAGTATCCGGCCGGACAACCTGCCTTCCTCGAGCCCAGCGTCGCCCATGCCGCAGGCATTACGGCCCGATGAGGCGATCCTGCCGGTTGGCGGTCTTCGCCGCGGTCCACCGGCATCGCCGGGACGCGGCCTGACGCGGAACAGAGCGTTCGTTTACCGGGGGGCCGTGGGAGGCCGGTAGCCACGCCCACCGGGCTGGGTCTCCTGCCATTCCTCGGCCAGTGCCGATCCGAGAACCGTAACCGGCACGAACGAGGTGCCGACGACGAGCAGCAGGCCCAGCGTGGCGAGCAGCCAGGCCCGACCGGTGCTCTTCGGTCGTCGAGCCCGCAGCCAGAGCCACACAGCGACGGGATACGCGATGAGCGCCGGTGCCCCGATCATGACGGGCGGGCTGATGCCCTCGTCACCCCTGAGGCCCAGCAGCACGAAGAGCCCGGCGGCTGGCAGCCCGCAGATACCGATCAGGCAAATGGCCGTGATCAGAAGTGCACTTGGCAGCCGCGACGGCCGGGCGTTCTTCACGCGGCAACCGTACCGACCGGGTGCACCGTCGCCATGAGCAGCGACGCTGTCCGGCCGGAACGATGCACACGTTCAACGGATCAAGCTCGCGGCGAGACTCATGCCAGGTCCGGGCCGGGAGCGTCCGCGCCGGCGCGCCCACGACGGCGGGTCGGGGTTGTCGGTCCGAAGATCGCGCGTGTCGCCAGCTCCTGCTCCATCACGCCGGCCAGCCGGCGCACGCCCTCGCGGATGCGGTCCGGCGGCGGGAACGAGAAGTTCAGCCGGAGGTTGGCGCGGCCGGTGCCGTCGGCGTAGAAGCCCGTGCCGGGCACGTAGGCGACCCGGGCCGCGATCGCGCGCGGCATCATCGCCTTCGAATCCAGCCCTTCTGGCAGGTTCGCCCAGACGAACAGGCCGCCGCCCGGCCGGGTCCAGGTGGTGCCGGCGGGCATCAGGTCGCTGAGCGCGTCGAGCAGCGCGTCGCGCCGCTCGCGGTAGATCTCGCGGTACGTCTTGATCTGCTCGCGCCACGGCATGGTCGACAGATACTGCGTCACCGCGCCCTGCGCGAACGCGCTCGGGCACAGGATGTTCGCCTCGCTGGCCATCACCAGCTTTTCCCGTACGGCATGCGGGGCCAGAATCCAGCCCACCCGCAGCCCCGGCGCGAAGGTCTTGGAGAACGTGCTCACGTACAGGATGCCTGTGCGCCGGCGGGACCGGAGCGGGCGCGGCGCCTCGCCTTCGAAGTTGAGCATCCCGTACGGGTCGTCCTCGACCACCAGCAGCCCGTGCCGTTCGCAGATGTCGAGGATCTCCTCGCGCCGGGCCTCGGTCAGCGTGACACCGGCCGGGTTCTGGTACGTCGGGATCGTGTAGAGGAACTTCGCGCGACCGGCGGAGGAGACGATGGCCTGCTCGAGCGCGGCCGGCACGAGGCCGTCCGCGTCGATAGCCACGTGCCGTACCTGTGCCTGGGCGGCCTGGAACACGCCGAGTGCGCCGACGTAGGTCGGCCCCTCGGCGAGCACCACGTCGCCCGGGTCCAGGAACAGCCGTGCCACCAGGTCGAGGCCCTGCTGGCCGCCGACGGTCACCACCACGTCGTCCGGGGAGGCGCCGGTGGACGCGTCGATGCCGGAGACACTCATGACCTCGCAGATGCGCTCGCGCAACTCGAACGTGCCCTGGCCGATGCCGTACTGGAGGCTCGTGGTGCCGAGGTCGGTGGCGAGCCGGCCCATCATCTCGCCGACCGCGTCGAGCGGCAGCGCCGCGATGTACGGCGACCCGCCGGCCAGCGAGACCACTTCCGGCCGGCTCGCCACGGCGAACAGGGCACGGATCTCGGAGCTCGTCATGCCGCGGACTCGCCGCGCGTACCGGTCGGTGTAGTCGTCTTGAGTAGTGCCGGTCATGCGGCTTCACCTCGAAAATCGCTGGTCACATTGGCGCCCATGCTAATCGCCCGGCGCGGCGGGCCGCCCGTGGTTAACGACCGTTACGCTCCCGTTCAAGGGCATTGCGGCGTAGTATCCGTGCGGGGGCGCGGACAAGCACGTGGACAGGACCGTGCTTCGAGTCCGAAAATCGTCGATTCTCAAGGGGTCCCGCATGTCGCGACGCCTCGTCAACCTGACTCTCGACACGCTCGAGGATCTACCCCGGCCGTGCCGCCAGTGCGTCTACTGGGAGCTCGATCCGGTCGCCGCGGAGCGCGCCTGCGCCTCGGGTGATCCCGGGCTCGAGAAGGAAGCGTGGGTGTCGCAGACCCTGCTCGAATGGGGCAGCTGCGGAAAGCTGGCCTACGTCGACGGCATGCCCGCCGGCTTCGTCATGTACGCCCCGCCGGCCTACGTCCCGCGGTCCATGGCCTTCCCCACGTCGCCGGTCTCGGCCGACGCGGCGCTGCTGATGACCGCGCATGTCGTGGCGGCGTTCGCGGGCGGTGGCCTCGGCCGGATGCTCGTCCAGGGCGTGGCGCGTGATCTCACCAAGCGTGGGGTGAAGGCGATCGAGGCCTTCGGGGATGCGAAGTTCGGCGAGGCCGGTGACGGCGAGGAGGGCTGCGTCGCCCCGGTCGACTTCTTCCTGTCGGTGGGCTTCAAGACGGTCCGCCCGCACCCGCGCTATCCGCGGCTGCGGCTGGAGCTGCGGACGGCCCTGTCGTGGAAGTCGGACGTCGAATACGCGCTGGAGAAGCTGCTCGGCTCGATGAGCCCCGAGACGCTGCTGCGCCCGGTGCGCCCCGCGGCCGCCACCCGCTCCACGCCCAACTAGGAGTCAGGCGTTGCGGGAGGCCAGGGCCAGCCGCAGCTGCCGGACGTCGATCGAGCCGGTCGGCACGTCGGCCTCGACCGGGAAGTACATGCGCTGGACCGCGGCCAGGACAGCCTCGACGACCTGCTCCCGGAACGCCGGGTCGATCAGTCGCGCCCGGTCGGTGGGCGAGGACAGATAACCCAGGTCCACCCGTACGGCGGGCATCAGGGTCAGTCGGAGCAGCTCCCAGGTCTTGGCGTGGATCCGGCAGTCGCGCAGGCCGGTGCGCACCACGATCTCGCGCTGCACCAGGTTGGCGAGCCGCTCCCCCACCGTCGAGGTGAGCCCGTTGCCGGTGCCGTAGTGGTATGTCGCGACGCCGTCCGCGGCCGGCGTCTCCTGCCCGTCCAGGTGCATCGAGATGAACAGGTCGGCGCCGAGGCTGTTGGCCAGGGCTGCTCGCTCCTGGCCGGTCATCGGCTGCGCCGGCGACGGGCCGCGGGTCAGGTGCACGCGCATGCCGGCGGCGAGCAGCCGGCCCTCGAGCCGGGTCGCGAAGTCGAAGACCAGGTCGGCCTCGGTCCAGCGCAGTGGCCCGTCCGGCACGATCACGCCGGGGTCCTCGGCGCCACCGTGACCCGGGTCGATGATGATGGTCTTGCCGACCAGGCTGGAACCGGACTGGCGGAACGCCTCGGCCTCGCGCAGCCACTGCGGCCGGCCGCCGACGACCTTGCGGCCGAGGCGGCGCAGCGCCTTCATGGTCTGCGGGCCGCACGAGCCGTCGGCGGTGAGACCGACCTCGCGCTGGAACTGGGCCACGGCCCGGGCGGTGCGCGGGCCGTAGATGGCGTCCGCGCGACCGCTGTCGAAGCCCATCTCCAGGAGCCGCTCCTGCAGCGCCCGGACGTCCTCGCCGACCAGGGACGTCGGCACGGAGTGGTAGAGGGTGCGGGCGCCGAGCTTCCAGCGGGCGCCGTCGAGCGCCTGCCAGGTCTCGGAGCCGACCAGGCCGTCGACGCCGATTCCCCGGCTCTGCTGAAAGGCCCGTACGGCGTTCTCGGTCGCTTCGTCGAAGGCCTCGCCCAGCGCCGGAAGCAGTTCCAGACCGACCAGGATCGACTGGATCTCCTCCACGGCCGGGCCGGTGTCTCCACGTCGGATCGAACGCACGCGCGGGCTCCCTAACGACTGGGGGAAGAGCAGAAGACAACTTACGGAGCGTACCCCTCGGGGTCCGGAACGGCTCGGCACCGAAAGCGTTCCGACAGTGATTCAGGGGCAAGCGCAACGCCCCGCATCCATCCGGATGCGGGGCGTTGCGGAGCAGCTCAGAACGCCGACTCGATGAATTTCACCAGGGCGCCCTTGGGCTTGGCGCCGGCGACCGAGTTGACCGCTTCGCCACCCTTGAACATGGTCAGCGTCGGCACGGACATCACCCGGTAGGCGCGGGCGGTCTCCGGGTTTTCGTCGATGTTGACCTTGACGATCTGTACCTTGTCGCCCATCTCGAGGGCGATCTCGGCGAGCAGCGGGTCGACCTTCTTGCACGGCGCGCACCACTCGGCCCAGAAGTCCACCAGCACCGGCTTGTCGGACTGCAGCACGTCAGTCACGAAGGTGGCGTCGGTGACCGCCTTGGTTGCTCCCACGAAAAACCCTCCTGAATTACAGCTCTATGAACGAGGCGATGAAGCGTTCCGCGTCGAGCGCGGCGGCGCAACCGGTGCCGGAGGCCGTGATGGCCTGGCGGTAGGTGTGGTCGACGAGGTCGCCGGCGGCGAACACGCCTTGGACGTTGGTGCGGGTGCTGGGCGCGTCGACCTTCACGTACCCGTCATCGTCCATCTCGATCTGACCCTTGAACAGCTCGCTGCGGGGGTCGTGGCCGATGGCGACGAAAACGCCGGTGACATCGAGCACCTTGGTCTCGCCGGTCTGCAGATTTCGCAGCCGGGCGCCGACCACCTTGCCGTCGTCACCGAGGATCTCCTCGACGACGCTGTTCCATTCGATCTTGATCTTCGGGTTGCTCTTCGCGCGCAGCGCCATCACCTTGCTGGCCCGGAAGTCGTCGCGGCGGTGCACGATCGTCACGGTCTCGGCGAAGCGGGTGAGGAAGGTCGCCTCCTCCATCGCGGAGTCGCCGCCGCCCACCACGATGATGTGCTGGTTGCGGAAGAAGAAGCCGTCACAGGTCGCACACGACGAGACACCGTGGCCGAGCAACTCCTGCTCGCCGGGCACACCCAGCGGACGCCACGCGGATCCGGTGGACAGGATCAGGGCGCGGGCGAAGTATTGCGTCTCGCCGACCCAGACGGTCTTCAGGCCCTCGGTGCCGGCCTCGGTGGGCTTGTCGCCCAACTCGACGCGGGTCACGTCGTCGGTGATGAACTCGGCGCCGAACCGCTCGGCCTGCTTGCGCATGTTGTCCATGAGCTCGGGGCCCATGATGCCGTCCGGGTGGCCCGGGAAGTTCTCGACCTCGGTGGTGGTCATCAGGGCGCCGCCGGACTGCACACCCTCGATGACGAGTGGCTTGAGGTTCGCCCGGGCCGCATACAAAGCCGCGGTGTAACCGGACGGTCCCGAGCCGATGATGATCAGGTTTCGGACCTCGTCCACTGCCGACTCCTCAGTCTGGGTTCGCCGACACATCGGCGACATCGCATGCTGGAACGTCATCGTATGAGGGCGCATTCCCAGGCGTCCCGGCATGTGCCGGAGGGCATAGGTAACCCACCTCACTCCGGGCGGGACGACGTCTGTTCAGCCTACCTTCACCGCTGCGAGCTTGGCAGCGCCGGCTTCGGGCGTGCCGCAGGCCGGGCCGGACGCCCACACCCACGAGCCGCCGGCGGCGGTGAACGCCACGACCACGGCCGGGGCACCGTCGAGCCGGGCGAAGTCGATGGTCTGCGGAACGATCTCACCGGCTCCGTGCTGCTTCGCGATCGCCTCGATGCAAGCGCGCAAGGCCTCCTGCACCCGCAGGCGAGCCAGGGGATCGACCGCGTCGCTCGGCCCGGGACTCGGCGCCGCCTTGCTCATGGCCCCCAACTGCTCCGGCGGGACCTGCGGGGCGGCCCGGTCACGGAAGGGGCTCTGGCCGAGCGTGTCGCGGCGATAGTCGGTGCCGGACTCGACGATCCGCGCCGGGCTGCCCGCCAGACCGAGATCCGAGCCCGCTGCGATCTGCGGCGCGGCGTCCTCCGCCGACGAGTTGCCGGCCGACGAGGCCCTATCCTCGCTGCTGCCCCCGCCGACGAACTGCTGCTGGAACCCGAAACCGACAAACGCGAGCACTCCGGCGGCGATCCCGACCGGAGCGGCCCACCGCAGGCGCCGCGCCCGCTTACTGCGAGACCCGGACGGTACGGCGACCAGATGCCGGGCAGGCGCAGCACCATCGCTCCCCGGCTCCATGGCAGCCGGACCGACCGTGGCACCGGAGGAAACGTCCTCGATCGAAGCTGGCCGACCAGCCCGAGCGGCGCGCCCGGCGAGCTCCTGAGCAGTGACGATGCTCTCGTCGCCGGCCGCAGCCCCGGCACCGGTCGTGCGCTCAGCAATGATCGCCATCTCGGCGTTGGTCGTGCTCGTGGCGTTGGTCGTGCTCGTGGCGTTGGTCGTGCTCGTGGCGTTGGTCGTGCTCGTGGCGCTGGCTGTGCTCGCGGCGTTGGCTGTGTCGAGCAGCGCGGCGTCGAGCCGGGCGAAGATGTCGGCGGGCATCGGCTCGGCGAGCGACCCCAGCGCCCGCAACTGGCCTGTCACGGTGGCGACCCCGGCGGAGAGCCGGGCGTGTGCGTCACGCCACGCGGCGTCCTCGGTGATCAGTGCGGCGACGACAGCCTCGTCCGGAGTGCCGTCCAGCGCGCCGCCGACATAGTCGGCCAGCAGGTCGATGTCGACCTCGCTGAACTCTGCCCCGGTCACTGCTGGTCTCCTCTGTCGGCCACTGATCTGTCACGCACGGATGGATGCGGCGCTGCCGCTCCCGACCCGGATGGGACGCGCGCGGTGGCCGCCCGGTTCCCGGCGTGATCGCCGTCTCCCCCGTTGCGGCCGGTGGCCCCGGCGGCCGGGCCGGCATCCGAGCCCGTTCGCAGGTGGCCGAGGGACAGCGCCATCCGGGCGCGGCCGCGGGCGCACCGGCTTTTGATCGTGCCCTCGGCGACACCGAGGATCTCCGCCGCCTCGATCACCGGATAGCCCTGCACGTCCACCAGCACCAGGGCGGCACGCTGCTCGGCCGGCAGCGCCGCCAGCGCCGCCCGGACCACCAGAGCGGTGTCATGATCCTGAACCGGGGCGGCCGGCTCGGGCCCGCTGGGGCCGTCCTCGGATCGATTGCCGTCGGGCAGCGGGACAGTGGGATGGGCCTGACGCCGGCGGATCCGATCCAGGCAGGCGTTCACCACGATGCGGTGCAACCAGGTGGTGACGGCGGAGTCGCCACGGAAGCGGGCCGCGCCGCGGTGCGCCGACAGCAGCGCGTCCTGCACCGCGTCGGCGGCTTCCTCGCGATCGCCGATCGTGCGGAGGGCCACGGCCCACAGCCGATCGCGGTGCCGCCGGACCAACTCGCCGAATGCGGCGGGATCACCAGTGACGTGGGCACGCAGCAGTTCGGCGTCGGTCAAACCCGGAAGGTCCGTACCGCCGGGCGCGTGGCCACTAGTCACGTGAGCAATGTAGCCGAGGCGCGCAGCGACCGCGTTCGGGCGGCCGTCCGAAGGCCGAGGTCCGAATTTGTTTCGAGATCGACGGGGATTTCCTCGGCCGTCGGCACGAGCTCCCCGATGGCAGACTGGGCGTGACGCCGTGCCGAGGGTGGCCGCGAAACAAAAAATGATCCCCCTACCGGGCGCCGGTAAGGGGATCACTTTCTGGGCTTCGATCAGTCGGTGCCGTACACCGCGATGTCCGTGACCTTGATCTTGTAGCCGTCGCCGTCGTCGGCCCGCGGCAGGTCGCTGAGGAACACCAGCAGGTACTGGTAGGTCTTGGCGTCGTCGAAGACTGTGAAGATCGCCTTGGTGCCGATGGTCTTCTCGGTGTCGCCGTCGCCGAGCCTCTTGTAGGTCTTGACGACCTGGTCGTCGCCTGTCCTGGAGTCGCCCGGGTCGCTGGTGCCCTCGCGGATGTCCATCGCGACGCCCGATGCGGAGGACACCACCTGGATCTCGCTCACGTGGTGCGGCTTGCCGAGGTTGATGAGGACGCCCATGCCGGCCTTCAGGTTGCCGAAGTTGGAGCGGTTTTGGAAGCGCTGCGTCTCCCAGCCCGTCTCGTCGTCGTCGTCGACGGTGAGTGCGGCCTCGCCCGTGTCGTTCCGCTCGCCCTTCGGCGGGTCGACGATGCGGACCATGTCCTTCGTCAGCTTGATCTTCTGCGGCGTGGCGGCCGGCGCGTTGTTGTCGTCCGGGTTGCCCGTGCCGGTGCCGGTGCCGCCCTGCGGCGAGGAGTTGGCCTGGGTGCTCTTCGGTGTCTCGTTGCCCGACTCGCTGATCGCCTGGATGCCGAAGACCAGCCCGATCACGGCGATGACGACCAGCGCGCCGATGCCGATGACGATCTTGCGGGTGCTGCGGACCGGCTCGGCCGAGGTGCCCTGGGTGAAGCGCAGCGGGCCGACGTCCTCGTAGTCGTCGTCGGAGGAATTGAGCCGGGCCAGCTCGGCGGTGAGCGCGTTGCCGTCGGGAGTCGCCACGCGCTTGTCGAGCAGGTCCATGGTCAGGTCGTCGAGGTAGGCCGGCACGCCCGCGCGGATCTGCCGGGGCGGGACGATCGCTCCGTTGCCGTCGCGCATCGCGTCGGGCAGCGCGGAGCTCCTGATCTCGGAGTGCGGCCAGTGGCCGGTCATCGAGAAGTAGAGGAGGCCGCCGACCGAGCGCACGTCCGTCTCGGTGCTGTCGGCAGAATCGGCCCGCGCGTCGGCGAGCACGATCCGGCCGTCGTCGCCGATCAGGGTGGTGCCGGGGTGCACGTTGCCGTGGACCATGCCGGTGGCGTGCACCGCCGCCAGCGCGTCGGCGATGGAATGGGCGATCGCGGTGGCGCGCGCCGGGTCCAGCGGACCCTCCTGCGCGACAAGCTCGCGCAGCGCCTCGCCGTCCACCCATTCCCGCACCACATAGGCCCGGGAGCCCTCGTCGATCGCGTCGTAGACGCCGACCAGGTTGGGGTGGATGACGCGGCTCGCATCGACCGCCGCCTGCAGCATCTCGGTCGCGGAGTCGCCGCCGGGATAGCGCAGCACAACTGCCACAGGGCGCCGGAGAATCACGTCGATGCCACGCCAGACCTGTCGGCCCGCGCTGTCGTCATTGACGTGTTCTTCGAGCTGGTACCGCTCGGCCAGGATCTCACCAACGGTGGGTGCACCGAAGGTCATGACCGGTCCGGCCTCATCGGCCGCGGTCTCGTGGCCTTCGCCGACCTGGGTCACCCGTCCTCCCTCGGTGGGTCCGCACGTGTCGAACACGACCTTACCCGCCCTTGGCCAGCGGCCTACACGTCATCCCCTGCCGCGGCACCCGTCCGGGGCCGTCCGCCAGGACTGTTTCCGCCGGTCGGTGCGCGGAAACCACCTGATCAGAGATTTATCCACAGGTTCTTAACCGGCTAGCGGCCCAGTTTGCGACGCACCATGCCGACGACCTGGGTGATCTCGTGTACTCGCAGCAGCGCGGCCGTCGCCAGATAGACCACCATGATGGCTCCGCCGGAGACGGCAACCTGAAGTGCGGCTGTCAATCGCCCGGGCGTGTCACCACCGGGCAGCAGGTGCACGACGAGCAGACCGGCCGCGGCCGCCACCGCGGCGGACACGATGACCTTGAGCAGGCCCTTGGCCATCGAGCCGAGGTTGAGCCGGCCGATCCGGCGGCGCAACACGGCGAGCGAGATCGCCGCCGACAGCAGATACGACAGGGCGTTGGCGGCGGTCATGCCGGCGGCCGCGAACGAGTCGGAGAGCACCTCGGCCAGCACGAAGTAGGCGGCGATGCGAAGGACGACGACCGGGATGTTGATCAGTGCCACGGTCTTGTTGCCCTGCAGCGCGTAGAAGGTATAGGTGCACAGGTAGCTGACTGAGAGCGGGATCACTCCGAACGCGGCCACCACGAGGACCGTGCCGGTGGCGAACGCGTCCTCGTAGGTGAAGGCGCCACCTTGGAAGAGCGTCACCGCGATGGGCAGACCGAGCACGCCGTACGCGACGGCGATCGGGGCCAGGGCGGTGGTGGTCAGCCGGATGCCGCGGCTCAGATCGGCGCTGACGTCGGCGAACCGGCCCTCGGCCGCCGCCGCGCTCATCTTGGGCAGCAGCGCGGTCATCACCGAGACGCCGATGATGCCGTGCGCCATCATCGTCAGCAGGTAGACGTTGTTGAAGGCCAGCACGCTGGCGTTGTTGCCGCCGGAGACCCCGTTCAGGACCCGGACCACGACGAAGACCGCGACCTGGTTGGCGCCGACGTAGCAGAGCATCCAGCCGGCCAGCCGGCCCACCTCGCCCAGCCCGAGCGCCCGCGGCGCCCACCGCCACTTCCAGGCGAAGCCGACCTTGCGCAGCGCCGGCAGCAGGCCGATCGCCTGCGCGACCATGCCCAGCAGCGTGCCGCCGCCGATCAGCGCGATCCGCCCGGGCGTCATCTGCTCGGGCGCGAAGCCCTTCGTGGTGCCGAAGACCAGGATGAAGACGCCGCAGGTGGCGATGACCACGAGGTTGTTCAGGATCGGCGCCCACATCGGCGCGGCGAAGTGCCCGCGAACGTTGAGCACCGCGCTGATCATCGCGGACAGGCCGGTGAAGAAGATGATCGGCAGGATCAGGTATGCGAACGCGGTGACCAGATCTTTGTAGCCGTCCGACGTGCCAGAGCTCGACTGGATCGCCGTGATCCACGGGGCGACGGCCACCACCAGCACGGTCGCGAGGCCGAGCGTGACGACCGCGAAGGTCAGCAGCCGTTGGGTGAACAGCAGGCCGTCGTCCGGATCGGCCTTGCGCCGCCGCACCAGCAGCGGGATCAGCACGCTGGACAGGATGCCGCCGAGCAACAGCTCATAGATCTGCCCCGGCAGGAACTGCGCACTGGTGTACGCGTCACCGATGCCGGCGCCCAGCGTCATGCCGATCAGCATGTTGCGCACGAAGCCGATCAAACGGCTGACCAGGCTGCCGATCGCCATGACGGCGCTGTTGCCGGCCGTGCTGCCGCCGGAGGACTCGCCGCCGTCGGTGGGCGGGATGTCATCCGGCGGCAGCGCCTGGTCGCCGGCCGCGGTGCCGCCGGCACCGTCATCGACCGAGATCAGGATCGCGCCGTCGGACGACCGGGGATCACCGTCGCTCGAGGCGTGCGAGCTGCGGTACAGGCCGCCGTTCACCAAGACCTCCCCAGGGGTACTGACACACCGTCACCCTAGCCAGGCGATGCCTCATACGTGTCGGCGCAGCAGGCTGCCGGGCAGCGCACCGGCCAGGGTCTCCACCATCCAGCACGCCTCGACCGGCACGATCGGCTCGCTCAGCGCGTCCAGCACGGTCGGGTGGTCACAGCCCGCCTCGGTGAGAACACCGAGCAGGTCGTTGACCGGTCGCAGGTCCCCGGTGTCCGCGATGTGCCGCGCCAGCGGCCGCACCTGGGCGTACCACTTCTCCTCCGGCAGCCGGGACAGCCGCTGGGCTGCCTGCCGTACCAGCTCGGCCAGGCCCTCGCGCGGAAAGCGGGAGCCGCCGCGGACCTCGAGCCAGGCCGGGGCCGAGGCGGTGTAGGCCGCGACGGCGGCCTCGTCGATCACCTGGGGTGACAGCGCCGGCGGCTGCGGCCACCAGGACTCGGCGGCGAAGAGCGGCAACGGCGCCTGCTCCGGGCCCGCGGGCGCGGCCGGCGGCACCTCGCGGCGCAGCGACCGGTACGCGGCCTCGCGTATCGCCGCTACCGCGCTCTCGTCATCCTCGGCGGTCAGCGGCGCGAACGGCGACAGCAGGGCCACGACCAGGCCCGGATGCGGCAGGGTCGGATCCTCCAGGGCGATCACCCGGGCACACAGCTCCAGCTCGTGCCACCGCAGCGCGGCCGGGTACGGCCGGCCGGGCGCGGCCCAGCCGAGCTGCACCGGCTCGGTGGTGGCCGGCTCCCGCAGGCCCAGGGTCTGCTCGCCGGTGGCCAGGTCGAGGTCGAGCACGAGGCCGTAGCCGCCGGTGACCGGAAGGCTGACGCGCAGCTCGACCGGGTCGGGATCGGGGAACGCGCCGTCGTGCACCAACAGGAAGGACCAGAATCTCGGATCCTCACTGAGGCGACGCAGCGCCTCGGAAACGGGCACGACAACCATCCTGCCCGCTGCGCCCCGGCACCGCCACGATCCCCCATCCGACCACCCCACCACCGCCCTAAGCCGGACTGAAGCCCATCCAGCTGACCACCCCAGCACCGCCCTTGACGGGACTGAAGGCCATCCAGCCCACCGCCTTTGGGCAAACTGGGGGCCAGCTAGTCTGGTCGTCCCATGTCTGAGTTGAGTAAAGCCCAGCGCAACGCCGTCGCGGAGTTGCTGCGGGTCTCCCCTGTCGCCGATGAGCTGGGGCGCCGTTTCGGCGCCGCCGGCCATGAGTTGCACCTGGTCGGGGGCTCGGTGCGGGACGCGCTGCTCGGCCGGCTGGGCGATGATCTCGACTTCTGCACCGACGCCCGGCCGGAGCAGACGCTCGCCCTGGTCAAGAGCTGGGCGGACGCGATCTGGGAGACGGGCCGCGAGTTCGGCACGATCGGGATCCAGAAGGACGGCCTGCGGATCGAGATCACCACGTTCCGGGCCGAGGCGTATGACGGGCTGACCCGCAACCCGGTGGTGGAATACGGCGACAATCTGCTCGACGACCTGCGCCGGCGTGACTTCACGATCAACGCGATGGCCGTCAGCCTGCCGGCCCACGTCTTCACGGACCCGTACGGCGGCCTAGATGACCTGGCCGCCGGGATCATTCGGACGCCGGACTCCCCCGCGACGTCGTTCAGCGATGATCCACTTCGGATGCTGCGGGCGGCCCGGTTCGCCGCCAAGCTGTGTTTCACCGTCGACAAAGCGGTCGTCGAGGCCATGACGGAGATGGCGGCCGACCTGGACCGGATCACCGCCGAACGGATCCGCGAGGAGTTCACCAAGCTGCTCTGCGGCGTGGACCCGATCGCCGGCCTGCGGTTGCTGGTCGACACCGGGCTGGCCGACCGGTTCATCCCGGAGATCTCCGGGCTCAAGCTGGAGATCGACGAGCACGCCCAGCACAAGGACGTCTACGAGCACACGCTGATCGTGGTCACCAACGCCATCCGGCTGGAGGGCGACGCCGGCCCGGACTTCGTGCTCCGGATGGCGGCGCTGATGCACGACGTCGGCAAGCCGGCCACCAAGGCGGTCGGCCGGGACGGGCGGGTCAGCTTCCACCACCACGAGGTGGTCGGCGCGCGGCTCACCAAGCAGCGGATGAAGGCGATGCGGTTCCCCAAGGACGTCACGTCCGAGGTGGTCGAGCTGGTCGCCCTGCACCTGCGTTTCTACGGCTACGGCCGCGGCGAGTGGACCGACTCGGCCGTGCGGCGCTACGTCACCGACGCCGGCGAGCTGCTCCCCCGGCTGCACAAGCTCACCCGCTCCGACTGCACGACGCGCAACAAGCGCAAGGCGGCGGCGCTGTCCGCCGACTATGACGCGCTCGAGGAGCGGATCGCCCGGATCGAGGCCGAGGAGGACCTGGCCCGGGTCCGGCCCGACCTGGACGGCAACGCGATCATGGAACTGCTCGGCGTGCCGCCGGGTCCGATCGTCGGTCAGGCCTGGCGCTTCCTCAAGGAGCTGCGCCTGGACCGCGGCCCGCTGGACCGCGACGAGGCGGAGGCGGAGCTGCAGCGCTGGGCCCGCGAGCAGGGCCATATCTCCTGACGCCGAAAGTGTCGTACCCGCGCGGCAGAATCGGGTCATGCAGCTGCTTGTGGATTCACCCATCGGCCCGCTGGGCGTCGAGCTCGACGGCGACATCGTGGTCGGCGTGCGGTTCGGCGCGACCTACGGCGAGCCGGCCGAGCATCCGGCCGCCGAGCAGCTCAAGGCCTACTTCGCCGGCGCGCTGACGGATTTCACCGTGCCGGTCGAGCTGCGCGGCGGCTCCGATTTCGAGCGGGCCGTGTGGGCCCAGATCGCCGCGATTCCGTACGGCGAGATGCTGACGTATGGCGCGATCGCCACCGCACTGGGCGACCCGGGTGCGGCCCGTGCCGTGGGCACGGCCTGCAATCACAACCCGGTGCCGGTGCTCGTCCCGTGCCATCGGGTGGTCGGGGCGGGCGGCAAGCTGACCGGCTTCGGCGGCGGTCTACCCCGCAAGCGGCAGCTCCTGGAGCTGGAGGCCCGCGTCGCCCTGGAGCGCGCCTGGGGCTGAGGAGCAGGCGTGCGGGGTTGCGCCCAGCGGGCCGACGGGCAGGCGTGCGGGGGTTGCGCCGAGCGGGCTGAGTGCTGAGCGTGCGGGGCCGCGCCGAGGCCGAGCGGGTTGAGGGGCAGGCGTCCGGGCCGCGCCGAGCGGGTTGAGGGGCAGGCGTCCGGGCCGCGCCGAGCGGGTTGAGGGGCAGGCGTCCGGGGTTGCGCCGAGTGGGCTGAGTGGGCTGAGTGTGCGGGGTTGCGCCGCGTGGGCTGAGTGTGCGGGGTTGCGCCGCGTGGGTTGAGTGCTGAGGTCAGGGATGGCAGGTGTCGTTCGCGGCGAGCGGGCCGATGGTCAGCTCCGGTCCCTCGGCGGTGAACGTGCCGTAGACGCAGGCCGTGCCGGTCGACGCGGCGAAGGCCGATTCTTTGCCCACGGTGATGCCGGAAAGCCCTTTCGAGGTCAGTGTCCGCAGCAGGGCAGGCTCTCCCGGGCGCCCTCCCCGGCCGCCGGTCAGCAAGGTCAGCTCCAGCCGCAGCGTCCGCACGCACGACTCCGCTATGGCGGCCGCGTCGTCCCGGACCGGGCCGCGCCGGGGGATCGGCGGGTTCGCCGCCTCCAGCGCCCGGCGCGCTCGGGCGGCGGCGTCGGACTCGGCACTGAGCTGCGGATCGGGTGTGGTGGTCGGCGGCCGAGGGATCCTGCCCGCGCGGCCGTCGCAGACCGCGCCCGGTCTCGGCCCCACCCGGCCGGGCGCCGAGCCGATCAGTTCCGGCTGGGCGGGCGCCAGGCTGGCCCACAAAGTCGCCGGACGGGACGCGGCTGCGGGCGTACCGGGAGGAGGGGTGTTGCCTGGGCTGGCACAGGCCGTCAGGGATGCGGTGAGGCCGAGCACGAGGGCGGCCGTCGAGGGGCGCACATCGATGAGCTTAGCGACCGGCGTGCCACAGATCACATGAAGAAGGCCGGACCGCATCGCGGTCCGGCCTTACCTCTGGCGCTGGATCAGCGCTCGATGTCGCCGTTGATGAAGGCCTCGACCGCGTTCTTCGCGTCGTGGTCGCTGTACTGCACCGGCGGTGACTTCATGAAATAGGAGCTCGCGGAGAGGATCGGGCCACCGATGCCGCGGTCCTTGGCGATCTTCGCGGCCCGGACCGCGTCGATGATGACGCCGGCCGAGTTCGGCGAGTCCCACACCTCGAGCTTGAGCTCCGCGTTCAGCGGGGTGTCGCCGAAGCTGCGGCCCTCGAGCCGGATGTAGGCCCACTTGCGGTCGTCGAGCCACGGCACGTGGTCCGACGGGCCGATGTGCACGTCGCTCTTGACCATCTCGTGCGGGATCTGGGAGGTCACCGACTGGGTCTTGGAGATCTTCTTCGACACCAGGCGCTTGCGCTCCAGCATGTTCATGAAGTCCATGTTGCCGCCGAAGTTGAGCTGGTAGGTGCGCAGCAGCTCGACACCGCGGTCCTCGAACAGCTTGGCCAGCGCGCGGTGCACGATCGTCGCACCGACCTGGCTCTTGATGTCGTCACCGACGATCGGCAGGCCGGCGTCGGTGAACTTCTGCGCCCACGCCGGGTCCGAGGCGATGAAGACGGGCAGCGCGTTGACGAACGCGCAACCGGCGTCGATCGCGGCCTGCGCGTAGAACTTGTCGGCCTCCTCGGAGCCCACCGGCAGGTAGGACACGACGACGTCGACCTCGGCGTCG
>NZ_QHHV01000195.1:0-26270 GCF_003947245.1 Actinoplanes sp. ATCC 53533
AGGCGATGTCGTGGGCGATGGACGGCTACATCAACGACTACGGCATCGCGAACATGGCCGAGGCGCTGGCGAAGAAGGGCGGGCCCAAGGCCAAGGAGTACGCCGAGCAGGCCGAATACTTCCGCAACCGGGCACAGAACTACGTGACCATGTTCGACCCTTCGGTGGACTTCTTCCAGGGCAAGGACTCCGCGGGTGCCTGGCGCAACCCGCCGTCCACCTACGACCCGCGGGTCTGGGGCTACGACTACACCGAGACCGACGGCTGGAACATGGCGTTCCACGTGCCCCAGGACGGTCAGGGCCTGGCCAACCTGTACGGCGGCCGGGACGGCCTGGCCAAGAAGCTGGACAAGTTCTTCGCGACCCCGGAGACGGCCACCTTCTACGGTTCCTACGGCGGCCCGATCCACGAGATGTACGAGGCCCGCGACGTCCGGATGGGCCAGTACGGCCACAGCAACCAGCCGTCGCACCACATCATCTACATGTACGACTACGTGGGTCAGCCGCACAAGACGCAGAAGCTGGTCCGCGAGGCCACCTCCCGGCTCTACCTGGGCAGTGAGATCGGCCAGGGCTACCCGGGCGACGAGGACAACGGCGAGATGAGCGCCTGGCAGATCTTCAGCGCGCTCGGCTTCTACCCGCTGCAGATGGGCAGCCCCGCGTACGCGATCGGCTCGCCGCTGTTCACCAAGGCCACGGTCAGCCTGGAGAACGGCAAGAAGATCGTCGTCAACGCGCCCGGCAACAGCCGGAGCAACGTCTACGTGCAGTCGCTGAAGGTGAACGGCAAGAAGTACAACTCCACGTCGCTCCCGCACTCGCTGCTGGCCGACGGCGCGACGCTCGACTTCAAGATGGGCCCGTCGCCGTCGCGGTGGGGCACCGGCGAGAACGCCGCTCCCCCGTCGCTCACCACGGGCGACGCGGTGGCGAACCCGCTGCGGGACCTGACCGGACCGGGCCGCGGCACGGCGTCGGACCCGACACTGGTCGACGACACCTCCACCACCCAGGTCACCTTCCCGACGCCGACACCCGCCTGGCAGTACCAGTTCGCCGGCGCGGGCGAGCAGGCCACCTACTACACCCTCACCTCGGGCACGGTGGCCGGCGACCCGAAGGCCTGGCGGCTCAGGGGCTCCTATGACGGCACCACCTGGACGACCATCGACGAACGCGCCGACCAGAGCTTCGACTGGCGGCAGCAGACCCGGCCGTTCAAGATCGCCGCGCCGGGCCGCTACGCCCACTACCGGCTGGAGGTCAGCGCCAACACGGGCGAGGCGAGCACCACGCTCGCCGAGGTGGAACTGCTCGGCATCCCCGCACCGGCCTGCACGACGACCATCTCCGACAAGGTCGCCGGCGCGGTGTCGGTCCGCTCCGGCGTCACCTGCGTCACGGCGGGCGCGCAGATCACCGGCCCGGTGTCGGTGGCCAAGGACGCCTCGCTCTACGTCACCGGCGCGGCCCTGGACGCGGCGGTCCGGGCGACCGGCGCGGGCACGGTGTCGCTGCTGAACAGCACGGTCAGCGGCCCGCTCACCGTCACCGGCTCGGGCCCGGTCAGCGTGGAGAACTCGACCCTGAAGAGCGCGGTGACGCTGCTCGCCAACAAGGAGGCCACCGTGGTCGCCGGCAACACGATCGGCGGACCGCTCACCTGCGCCGGCAACAAGCCGGCACCGGTGAACAACGGCCTACCGAACAAGACCGGCGGGATCCGGCTCGGCCAGTGCGGCAAGCTCTGACCCTCCTGGTACGGCACGCAGCCGCCTCTTCCGTTCGCGGAAGGGGCGGCTGCTCCGTCCGGACCCGCATGGGTTTGTTCGCGACGGGAGGTGACTGCGGCAAGCCTGTTCGCCGCGGCGATTCAGGGTTCCAACACGATCGAGCACATCACGATCAGCAGTTCGGACGCTCGGGCGCTCGTCGAGCACGCACCCATGTCGGCCGAGACCAGTGAAGGGACTCGGCAGGCCGTCGTCGGCTACCGGGACGCGATGACGTACGTGCGGCAGACGCCGCTCTTGGAGATCGCGCATGCCGCCACCGCTGCGGTACGTGGGCCGGGGCGCGACCCTTACGCGCGTTCCTGACGGGCACCGAGCGCCGTCGATGGGCGGGCCGGCGTCACCGCGTACCAGCGCAAGCCGCCCGCCCGGGTCAGAGCGCCGCCAGGAGCAGATACGCGGCGGCGGCCGTGCCGGCGGCCGCGGCGCCGTAGCACGCCGTGGCGATGATCGGGTCGTACCGGCCCAGCCGGAACGCGTGCTCCACGGTGAACCGGATCCGGTGTGCGGCGTGCACCAGCGCGAGCGCGCACACCCCGATCAGCCCGAGCCGGGTCAGTGGGTTGCGCAGCACGGCGAGCAGGTGCTCATGATCCGGCGCCGCCACCCAGCCCAGCGGGATGGCCACGCCGAACAGCACCAGCAGGACGGGCAGGACGAGCGCGGCCACGACGCCGCCCGCGCTGAACAGCAACCAGACGAAGGGCTCGGGCGTGACCCGCCGCCCCGGACTCGTCACCGTGCCACCACCAGCCAGGTCAGGAACGCCGACACCACCAGCCACCCGAGATAGACGCTCGCGAGGACGGCGCGCGACGGCACCCGCCGGCCGCGCACTCGCACGATCATGGCGCGCGGGGTCAGGTTGGCGAACGTCACCGCGTGCAGCAGCACGAAGGCGAGCGCGACCAGGTTCAGCGCGATCACCGCGGGGCGCGCCATCGCCTCCAGGAAGCCCTCGTACGCGGTGGCGCCGCGCGCCACCGCGCGCACGAGCAGGAGCAGCTCCACCACGAACAGGGCGACGAACAGGCTGGTCACCTCGCGCACCATGAAGAACGCGTACGACCGCCGCCGCGCCCACCACAGCAGGGGCATCCGCCGGCGGTAGTACCTCGCCTCCAGCGGGGAGATCATCGGGACCGCCAGGGCAGGAGGAGCGACTTCGCCGCTTCCTGCGCCGCGGCGAGCTTCACCTGCTGGATCGCCCCGGCCGGGTCGACGCCCTTGGGGCACGCTGCCGAGCACTCTCCCACGAAGGTGCAGTCCCAGACGCCCTCCGGCTGCGCCAGGATGGTGAGCCGCTGCCGGTCGCCCTCGTCCCGGGAGTCGAGGTCGTAGCGGTGCGCCAGCGCGATCGCCGCCGGGCCCACGAAGGAGTTGTCCAGCCCGTACACCGGGCAGGCCGCGTAGCAGAGCATGCAGTTGATGCACATGCTGAACTGCTTGAACTCGTCGAGCTGGGCCGGCGTCTGCAGGTATTCGCCCTCCTCCACCGGCCGTTCCTCGTCCCGGATCAGCCAGGGCCTGACCTTGCCCAGCTTGTGCATGAAGTCGGTGAGGTCGACGATCAGGTCGCGGATCACCGGGAAGTTGGCCAGCGGCTCGATGCGCACCGGACCCGGCGCGAGGTCGGTCAGGAACGTCGCGCAGGTCAGCCTCGGCTCTCCGTCGATCATCATGCCGCAGCTGCCGCAGATGCCCATCCGGCATGACCACCGGTACGACAGCGTGCCGTCGAGCTCGTCCTTGATGTAGTTGAGGCCGTCGAGGACGGCCCAGTCGCCGCGCAGCGGCACCTCGTAGTCGGCCAGGGTGGGCTCGGCCTCACCCTCGTCCGGCCGGTACCGGGCGATCCGCAGCGTGATGCGCTCGTCGCCGCCCACGTCACCTCCCGTAGATCCGCTTGCCGGGCGGCCATCGCGTGATGGTGACCGGCAGGTACGACACCCGCGGGGAGCCGTCGGGCTCGCGGTGCGCGAGTGAATGGGCGAGGAACCGCTTGTCGTCGCGTTCGGGGAAGTCGGTGCGCTGGTGTGCCCCGCGCGACTCCTCCCGGCGCAGCGCGCTGTGCACGATGCACTCGGCCAGTTCCAGCATGCCGGCGAGCTCCAGCCCGGCCACCCGCTCGGTGTTGAACCGGCGGCTGGTGTCGTCGATGACCGCGGTCGCCGCCCGCTCCCTCAGCTCACGCAGCTTGTCGGTGGCCTTGGTGAGGCTGTCACCGTCGCGGTAGATGCCGGCGGCGTCTTCCAGGATCCCCTGCATCTGCGTGCGGATCACGGAGATGCGGTCCGGGCCGTCGCCGCGGCGCAGCAGATCTTCGTCGAGCCGGCGCCGCTCGTCGGCGCCCTGCGCCTCGACGGCCGCGCTCGGCCGCGCGGCCCCGGCGGCGTGCCGCGCGGCCGCTCGCCCGGCACGCGCCCCGAACACCAGGCATTCCGGCAGCGAGTTGGAGCCCAGCCGGTTGGCGCCGTTGATGCTCACGCAAGCCGTCTCGCCGGCGGCATAGAGGCCGGGAAGTGCGGTGGCGCCGTCGATGTCGGTGTGTACGCCACCCATCATGTAGTGCACGACCGGACGTACCGGGACGAGCTCGTGAACCGGGTCGATCCGCTCGTAGTCGCGGCACAGTTCACGCACCATCGGCAGCTTCGCGTCGATCATCTTCCGGCCCAGGTGGCGCAGGTCCAGGTGGACCACCGCGCCGTACGGCGAGTCGATCGTGCGGCCCTTCGCCATCTCGTGCACGAACGCCTGGGACAGCCTGTCCCGCGGGCCCAGCTCCATGCTGCGCAGCACCGGGCCCGGCTCCGGCCTGCCGAGGTCGTAATCCTGCAGGTAGCGGTAGCCGTCCTTGTTGAGCAGCCAGCCGCCCTCGGCGCGGGCGGCCTCGGTGATGAGGATGCCGGTGAACGGCAGGCCGGTCGGGTGATATTGGACGAACTCCATGTCCTTGAGCGGCGCGCCGGCCCGGTAGGCCAGCGCCATCCCGTCGCCGGTCTTGATCGCGGCGTTCGTGGTGAACGGAAACACCCGCCCGCCGCCACCGGTCGCGATCACCACCGACCGCCCGGTGATCGTCTCGACCAGGCCGGACATCAGCTCCAGCGCGACGACGCCACAGACCCGGCCGTCGTCGACGATCAGCCGGCTCGCGTACCACTCGTCGTAGCGGGTGATGCTCGGGTATTTGAGCGAGGTCTGGAACAGCGTGTGCAGCAGGTGGAAGCCGGTCTTGTCGGCGGCGAACCAGGTGCGCTTCTTCTTCATGCCGCCGAACGCGCGCACCGCGACGTGCCCGTCCGGCTCGCGGCTCCACGGGCAGCCCCAGTGCTCCAGCCGCAACAGCTCGCGCGGCGCCTCGACGACGAACGCCTCGACGGCGTCCTGGTCGCAGAGCCAGTCACCGCCGGAGATCGTGTCGTACGCGTGCTCGTCGAGGCTGTCGGCGGCGCTGATGGCGCCGGCCGCGCCGCCCTCGGCCGAGACGGTGTGGCTGCGCATCGGGTAGACCTTGGACACCACGGCCACGCTGAGGCGGGGGTCGGCCTCCGCGACGGCGATGGCCGCGCGCAGGCCGGCCCCACCCGCACCGACGATGACGACGTCATGGGACAGGCTCATGGTGCTCCCGCGTCAAACCGGGTGTTCGGAATGCTCGTCGGAGACCACCTTGTGCCGGCGGCCATGGCGGATCGCCTGCGTGTTGACGGTGCCGTCGTGATACTCGTGCCGGGTGCGCCGGCAGCCACAGCTGTAGTAGAGGTCGTAGACGACGAGACCCTCGTCGTCCGTGTCGCGATAGCAGTCGCCTCCGACGGTCTTGCCGCACGGAGCCCGCTCCGGTTCAAAGGCGGATCGAAAACCGACCATGCTTCCCCCATCGGCGTGTTGGGGATCCAGCCCGTCCAGCGTCCCACCATGCGAACAAGAGCGGAAGGTCTCCGCCCACCCGGGCATCCCTACGAGGGCTGACCGTTGGGTGTGCGGGAGACCTCGGCCGGTGCGATGGTGCCGATGTCCCGCAGCAGCGGCCGCTCCGGAGCGGATTCGACCGCGCGCGGCGCCTCGGCCGCGGACTTTTCCGCGGCTGCCGGCCGATCCGGAATCGCGCCCTTCGGATCGGCTCCGGCGTTGGCGCTCTTCTCCAGGAATCGCAGCAACTCGACGGGGAACGGCAGCACCAGCGTCGAATTCTTCTCGGCGGCCACCTCGACGACCGTCTCAAGAAGACGCAACTGCAGCGCCGTCGGGGTGTCAGCCATGGTGGCCGCGGCCGCCGCGAGCTTGTGCGAGGCCTGCAACTCGCCGTCGGCCGTGATCACCCGGGCCCGCCGTTCCCGTTCCGCCTCGGCCTGGCGCGACATCGACCGCTTCATCGAATCCGGCAGCGCGACATCCTTGATCTCCACGCGGTCGATGTGGATTCCCCAGTCCAGCGCGGGGCTGTCGATCATCACTTCCAGACCCTGGTTGAGCCGCTCCCGGTTGGACAACAGATCATCGAGCTCGCTCTTGCCGATCATCGAGCGCAGCGAGGTCTGCGCGACCTGGGACACGGCGAAAAGATAATCCTGTACGTTCACGACGGCCCGGACCGGATCGACGACGTTGAAATACACCACCGCGTCGACCTTGACCGTCACGTTGTCACGGGTGATGCCGTCCTGCGCCGGAATCGGCATCGTGACGATCTGCATGTTCACTTTCCGCAGCCGGTCGACGCCCGGCGCGATGAGGGTGAGGCCGGGGCCGCGAACCGTTTCCAGCACGCGCCCGAACCGGAAGACAAGCCCACGCTCGTATTGCTTGATGACTCGTGCACTCGCGGCCGCCCAGACTGCTCCCAGACCCAGCGCCGCCATCAGGACATCGAGGACGATCATGGTGTGCACCCGCCTTTGCTGAGCGGTCGTCCAACCAGAATCGTACCGCCGTCACCTCGATGCGGACCCGCCGAAGTCCGGCCGGGGATGGCTGGTGATGCCGTCCAGGATGGTGATCAGGTTGTGGTGGAAGGTCTCCTCGGCGTTGAGGTGGGCGCCGTCGATGACGAGTCGGGCGATGGTGGGGTAGCGGCCGGTTTCGAGCATGCGTGTCAGGTAGGGCCCGAGGGCGGCCTGCCAGGCGGACACGTCGGTGCCGGTCAGCCGGGCGGTGCGGCGCTCGGTGATCTCCCTGCGGAGCGCTCCGCAGATGAACGCGTTGAGGACGCCCAAGGCCCGTTGGAGATCGTCGATGCCGCGCAGGCCAGGGGCCCGGCTGAGCGCCGCCGCGGTCGACTCGCCCACGGCGAGCGCGTGCGGTCCCAGGTGTGGCCGCGCGCCCAGCAGGTCGGCGAACCACTCGTGCTCAAGGGCGGCAGCGCGAGTCCGGTGAACGATGTCGAGGACCGCGGCGCGCCACTCGGTGGGCTGGCCGGCCTCGGCGATCTGGGCATACACGGCGTCGACCATCAGATCGAGCAGTTCGGCCCTGTTGATCACGTAGTCGTAGAGCCGCATCGGGCCGACGCCGAGCTCCTTGGCGATCTTGCGTACCGATAGCCCGTCGAGGCCGTGTGCGTCGGCGAGCTGGATCGCCGACGCGGCGATCTTCGCGCGACTCAGCGGCACCGGCGCCGCCCGGGGCTGCGGCTCGGGCCGTTCCCAGACGGGCAGCGGCACGCTACCGTACGGTGTATCCATGAGGTACAGCGTACGGTAACGGAGATGATGATGCGAATCGCGATCGCCGGCGGCGGCCTCGGCGGCCTGACGCTGGCCCGAATCCTGCACCGGCACGGCATCGGCGCGGTGGTGTACGAACGCGAGGCGGGCCGGTCCGCGCGAGCACAGGGCGGAATGCTCGACCTGCACCCGGAGTCCGGGCAACAGGCCCTGGCCGACGCGGGCCTCGCCGCCCGGTTCCGGTCCGAGGCACGGCCGGAGGGCGAGGAACATCGCATCCTCGACCCGGCCGGGCGCACCCTCGTGCACCACAAGCCACAACCCGGTTCGTTCTCCGGGCGCCCCGAGATCGACCGCAGCGCACTGCGTGATCTTCTGCTCGATTCGCTCCCCGCCGACACTGTCAGGTGGCAGCACCGGCTCGCCGCGGCGACGCCACGACCCGACAGAGGCTTCGAGCTGACGTTCGACAGCGGCCACCGCACCGACTGCGACGTCCTCATCGGCGCGGACGGCGCACGCTCGGTCGTCCGGTCGCTGCTGACCGACGCGACACTGTCCGCCGTGGCCACCTTGGTCGAGCTCAGCATCGGCGACGCCGATCGGCGCCACCCGGATCTCGCCGATCTGGTCGGCCCCGGAAACCTCTGGTGCGTCGGCGTGCGCCGGATCCTGGCGGCACAGCGCCTCGGCGACGGCAGCATCCGAGTCGGGGTCTCCCTGCCCGCGGACGATCGCCACCCGGACACCTACCGCAGCAAGCGCGCGCTGCTGGACATGTTCGACGGCTGGAACCCCGGCCTCACCGCACTCATCGAAGCCGGCGACGGCCCGCCGAACCCACGCAGGATCGAGGCGATGCCCACCGGCACAAGCTGGGCCCACCGGCCGGGCATCACCCTCATCGGTGACGCCGCGCACCTCATGCCGCCGGTCGGCGAGGGCGCCAACCAAGCCATGCTCGACGCGGCCGAGCTCGCCGCCGAACTCGCCACCGACCCCGCCGACCCCGACTCGGCGATCCGGGCGTACGAGGAGGCGATGTTCGTCAGAACCCACCCGATCGCCGAGATGTCCGCACGGGTCCAGGCGATGATGCTGTCCCACACCGCGGCCGACGACATCGTCCGCTTCTTCACGCCGCGATCCACCGAGCCGGCGCCCGCGGACTGACAACACGCACACCGGGCTCGGCACATCACCGCGGGCTCCGCACGACAGCCGCACGGTCGCGGGATGCCGACTATGGTTTGCCGATGAGCGGAGAGCTGGTGCCGGAGCCCTCGACGGTCCGGATGTCTGATGCCGACCGAGAGACGGTTGCCGGGCGGCTGCGCAAGGCTGTCAGCGAGGGGCGGCTGACCCTGGACGAGTTCGAGCAGCGGGTGTCCGGGGTGCTCGCCGCGCGCACGTTCGCCGAAGTCGAACCGTTCGTGGCCGACCTGCCGGGCGGCCCGGCGGCGCCGGCGGCGCCGGAGCACGGCGAGTTGCGCACCACCGCGGCCGGCCTGAAACGGCACGGCCGGTGGGTGGTGCCCCGGCACCTTCGGGTGACGGCCCGGGCCGGCTCGGTGAAGCTCGACTTCACCGACGCCCTCATCGCTCATCACCGAGTCGAGATCGAGCTCAATGTGTTCGCCGGCTCCACCACGCTCGTGCTGCCGCCCGGCGCGTCCGTCGACATCGACAGCGTCGAGATGATCGCCGGCAGCTCGCACGTCCGGGGCGTGCCCACCACCCCGGACGGGGGATCCGAGCGGCACTTCGTGATTCGCGGCAAGCAGCGGGCCGGTGGGCTGGTCGTCCGATATCAGCGCCACTTCTGGCGCTGGCGCTGGTGACCGCCGGAGGCGCCGCATGAGCTACGTCAAGAGTGTGACCTTCGACTGCCGCGACGCGCTCGTGGTCGCTCGCTTCTGGGCGGCCGCGCTCGGCGGGGAGCTGGACGGGGACTCCACCTCGGACAAGGCCTATGTGGAGGCGCCGGGGTGGGGTGGGCCCAGTCTGTGGTTCCGGCGGGTGCCCGAGGCCAAGACCGCCAAGCTGAGGATGCACTTCGACCTGCGCGCCCCCGGGGAGCTGCCGGCCGAGGTGCGGCGCCTCGAAGGGCTCGGCGCGACGGTCGCCCATGACCAGGGCGACCTGGTCATGATGCGCGACCCGGAGGGCAACGAGTTCTGCGTCGAGACCTGAGTCGGTGACCGGCCTCAGCCAGGCTCGCACGAAGGCCCCGTCCAGGGCTGGTGCCCCCGGGGCACGATCGCGGCCGGGACCGGACGGCGCGCCCGCGCCCGGGAAGGTGTCGCCGAAGTTCCGGGTGCCGGCGATCCACCGGGGGCGAACCCCTCAAGTCCGTACCCTCGCGAGCCGATCTCGGCTGGTACGACCGCCCCGCCCGGGTGGCCGGGCAGACCGGAGATTCCGCAGATGGCAGTCAGCACAGCACCGCCCGCACCGGAGGCCGTCCGGCGCTGGGCACTGCTCGCCGTCGCCGTCGCCGTCCTCGTCGTCGCGTTCGGTGTGGTGCTCAGCACCGGCGTCGGCGGTCCGGCCGCCGCGCAGGCCGTCTCAGGCCCCGGGCTGTGCGCCGCCGCCGTCGCCGCGGCCCTCGGCTGCCTGATCCGTGCCACGGCGTTCCGCGGCCGGATCCGGGCCGGCTGGACCTTGCTCGGCCTCGGCGTGCTCTCCTGGGGCATCGGCCTGGCCTGCGCCGTCTGGCTGGGGGTCCGCCCCGGCGCGGTGCCGGTGCCGTCCGGGGCCGACGTCGGCTACCACGGCATGATCCTGCTGACCTCGGCCGGGCTGCTGGCGCTGCCGGTGGCCACCCAGAGCGCGGCCAACCGGGCCCGCAGCGTGCTGGACGGCCTGATGGTCGCCGCCTCGCTGCTGCTGATCGCCTGGTTCCTGGTCCTCGAACCGCTGATCGAGGCCCGCGACGACAGCGCGCTCGCGCTCTACATCCACCTCGGGTACCCGCTCGGCGACATCGTCATGGTGACGATCGTGGTCTACATGCTGGCGCTGCGGCGCCGCCGCGGCCGCGACTCCGGCCACCTCGCGCTGGTCGGCGCCGGCATCGTCGCCTTCGCGGTCTCCGACATCGGGTACGCCTACCTCAACCTGACCGGGGCGTACGCCTCCGGCAGCGCGACCGACATCGGCTGGTTCGCGGGCTTCTCGCTGATCCTGCTCGCCGCCACCAAGCCGGCCGGGTCCCACGCCCCGGCCGACCGTGCGCTGCCGCCGGCCGACGGCGAGAGCGGCCAGCCGTTCGGAGTGCTGCTGCCGTACGTGGCCGTGCTCGCCTCGCTGTTCACCAGCTTCGTGTGGTACGCCCGCACCGGGCACGCCACCGACTTCGTCGCCTACACCCGCTCGGTCCTGATCCTGCTGATCGTCGGCCGTCAGCTGCTCACCCTGCTGGAGAACCGCAACCTGACCCGCGACCTGGAGACCCGCGTCGCCGACCGGACCGCCGAGCTGTACGGCAGCGAGCAGCGCTTCCACTCGCTCGTGCAGCACAGCACCGACGTCGTCACCGTGGTCGGCACCGACGCCGTGGTGCTGTACCAGAGCGAGTCCGTGCAGCGGATCTTCGGCTGGCGGCCGAGGACGCTCACCGGGCGCCCGCTCACCGGCGTCCTGGACCTGGAGTCCGGCGCCCGCCTCGCCGACGCGCTGCGCTCGGTCAGCGGCCGCCCGCACGCGAGCACGGTCATCGAGCTCACCGTGCCGCACCGCACCCGCGGACCGCGTCAGGCCGAGATCACCGTCACCAACCTGCTCGACGACCCCAACGTCGGCGGCCTGGTGCTCAACACCCGCGACATCACCGAGCGCCGGGAGTTGCAGGAGCAACTCGTGCACGAGGCGTACCACGACGCCCTGACCCAGCTCGCCAACCGCGCCCTGTTCCGCGAGCGGGTGGCGGAGGCGCTGGAGCAGCGCGGCGAGGACGACGAAGTGTCCGTGCTCTTCCTCGACCTGGACGGCTTCAAGGAGGTCAACGACAGCCTCGGCCACCTGGCCGGCGACCAGTTGCTGATCCGGGTCGCCGAACGGCTGACCGCCTCGGTGCGGGCGGGCGACGTGGTGGCGCGCTTCGGCGGTGACGAGTTCGCCGTGCTGATCCGCTCGGCGCGCGGCGCGGGTGAGGCCGAGGCCGTCGCCCGGCGCATCGTCGACGGGCTGCCCGAGCCGTTCCGGATCGACACCCGCGACCTGCACGTACGGGGCAGCATCGGGCTGGCCTCGCACGCCACGCTCGCCGCCGGCGAGGCCGGCTACACCGACGACGCCGAGCAGCTCATGCGCAACGCCGACCTGGCCATGTACCAGGCCAAGGGCGCCGCCGGCAGCAGCCTCGCCAGCTACGACCCGCGGATGCTGGCCGGCCTGGTCGAGCGCCTGGAGCTCGAGGCCGACCTGCGCCTGGCACTGGACCGCGGCGAGCTCAGGCTGCACTACCAGCCCACGATCAACCTGGCGGACAGCCTGGTCGTCGGCTTCGAGGCGCTGGTGCGCTGGCAGCACCCGGTGCGCGGCATGATCAGCCCGCTCGACTTCATCCCGATCGCCGAGGCCACCGGGCTCATCGTGCCGCTCGGCCGCTGGGTGCTGGAGGAGGCGTGCCGCCAGGCCATGGAGTGGGCCGAGCGGGACGGCCGGCGCCCGGTGAAGATGGCGGTCAACGTCTCGGTACGCCAGTTCGACCGCAGCGACCTGCCGGCGGTGGTCCGCGAGGTGCTGACCGAGACCGGCATGCCGGCCGACCAGCTCTGCCTCGAGATGACCGAGAGCGTGCTGATGACCGACACCGAGGAGAACCTGTCCCAGCTGGTCCGGCTCAAGGCGCTCGGCGTCACCCTGGCGATCGACGACTTCGGCACCGGCTACTCGTCGCTGGCCTACCTGCGCCGTTTCCCGGTGGACACGCTCAAGATCGACCGCTCGTTCGTGGAGCGGCTCGGCGACCAGGCCGACGATGCCGCGCTGGCCGGCACCATCGTCCAGCTCGGGCAGAGCCTCGGCATGTCCACCGTGGCCGAGGGCATCGAGGAGTACGGCCAGCTCGCCGCGCTGCGCGACATGGGCTGCACGTTCGCCCAGGGCTTCTACTTCTCCCGCCCGGTGCCCGCTGAGGAGGCCGGCCGCCTGCTGCTGGAAGGCGCCGGCGCCCAGCCATGAGCTCCGCCCGGAAAAGCGCTCTCAGGGGCATTTCGCCCGGTGCTATATAACAGAGGCCATGACTACCCGGCCCGCCCGCGGAGGGCAGCACCCGACGATGGACCAGGTCGCCGAGGCGGCCGGGGTCTCGCGGGCCACCGTGTCCCGGGTGATCAACGGCGCGCCCAGCGTCGACACCAAGATCCGCGAGATCGTCCAGCGCGCCATCGCCGAGACCGGCTACGTGCCGAACGTGGCGGCCCGCTCGCTGGTCACCCGCAAGTCGAACTCCGTGGCGCTGGTCATCTCCGAGCCCGACCGGCCGTCCGACTCCTCGTTCCTGAACCGGATCTTCACGGACCCGTACTTCGGCCGGGTCACCGCTGGCGCCACCGGCGCGCTGCGCCCGCACGACATCCACCTGGTGATCATGCCGACCGACTCGACGGACCATCACCACGTCATCCGCTACCTGCGCCAGGGCCACGTCGACGGGGTGCTGCTGATCAGCAGCCACGAGCAGGACCCGCTCCCCCGACAGGTGCACGAGCTCGGCATCCCGGCGGTGGTCTCGGCCCGGCCCGCCGCACACCTGGCCGCCAGCTTCGTCGACGTCGACCAGCGCCTCGGCGCCCGGCTCGCCGCCGAGCACCTGCTGGGCCGCGGCTGCCGGCGGCCGGCCACCATCAGCGGGCCGCTGGACAGCCCGGCCGGCGCGGATCGGCTCGACGGCTTCCGGTCATACCTGGCCGGCCGCGGCATCCCGGAGGTGCCGGCGATCGAGGGCGACTTCACCCGGCACGGCGGCGAGGCGTGCGCGCGCCGGCTGCTCACCGAGCACCCCGGCATCGACGGCCTCTTCGTGGCGAGCGACCTGATGGCCGAGGGCGCGCTGCGGGCGGTGCAGGACCTCGGCCGCCGGGTGCCCGACGACGTCGCGGTGGTCGGCTTCGACGACAGCAGCGCCGCCCTCGACTGCCGGCCGCCGCTGACCACGATCCGCCAGCCGGTCGAGGAGATGGCCGCCGAGATGGCCGAGGTGCTGATGGCCCACATCGCCACGCCGGGCCGGCTGCCGCGCTCGGTGACCTTCCAGCCGACCCTGGTGATCCGCGAGTCCGCCTGAACCGCGCGCGAGGCCATCGGACATCATGGCTGCGTGGGCGACCTTCTCATCAATCTGCTGGCGAGCGTCATCGCCGGCACCGCGGTCTGGCTGGCCGGATTCCTGCTGCGCCGCCGCAGGCTGAGCCGCGAACGCGCGTTCTTCGGCCTCACCGAGGGCGCGACCTGCCTGCTGGTGGCCTCCCGGCACGCGTCGTCCCCGAGCGAGAACAGCGTTCACCGGCGCGATGTCGCCGCGCTGGTGGAGCTGGCGACCATCGCCCGGGAGTGCGGCGCCCGGGCCGACGGGGTCGGCGAGGCCGAGCCGGCCGGGGAGATCGGCAGGCTGACGGAGTTCTGCGTCGGCGGCCCCGGCATCGCCAATCCCCGCACCGCCGTGCACCTGCGCACCATCCTGCGCGGCGTGACCTTCGCGGACGCCGACCCCGCCAAGGTCAGACTCGCTTTCACGGTCGACGGGAAGGACTACGTCCGGACCCCGAACAGCACCTACGTGCTGCTGGCCCGATTCTGGGGACCGGTCGGCGGGCAGCCCGTCTTCCTGCTGGGCGGCCTCACGGCCGGGGCGAATCTGGCGGCGGCCCGCTACCTCGCCGCCCGGCACCGCGAGCTGGCCCGGCAGTACGGCACGGACCGGCCGTTCGCCCTGGTGCTGCGGATCGTCGAACCGACCGCGTACGGCACCGACTTCACCGAACTGGCCGCCGACGTGACCGGCGTCGCGTTCCAGCCGGTCCCGCAGCCGGCGGAGTAGAACTGAGGAATGGACATTCTCGTCGCCGGCGGCCACGGCAAGGTCGCCCTCCGCCTGCTCAGCCTGCTCGCCGCCCGGGGCCACACCGCCCGCGGCCTCGTCCGCTCCCCCGCACACGCCGCCGACCTCACCGCGGCCGGCGCGGTCCCGGTCATCGGTGACCTGGAGAAGGACGAGACTCTCGACGCGTACGTCAAGGGCGCGGACGCCGTGGTGTTCGCGGCCGGCGCAGGGCCGGGCAGCGGGCCCGAGCGCAAGCGGACGGTCGACCTGGGCGGCGCGGTCAAGCTGGCCGACGCGGCCCGGGCCACCGGGGTGCGCCGCTACGTCATGGTCTCGTCGATCGGGGCGGACCGGCCGGAGTCAGCGGGCGAGCCGATGCGGGAATACCTCGTGGCCAAGGCCGAGGCCGACGAGTACGTCCGGGCCAGCGGCCTGGACTACACGATCGTGCGGCCGGGCTCGCTCACCGACGACCCCGGCACCGGCCTGGTCAAGGTCTCCACTGATTCCGACCCGCGGCGGAAAACCCATGCAAGTTCGTTACCTGAGCTGGGCAACCGCGGCCCGGTGCCACGCGATGACGTGGCGGCGGTGCTGGCCGCCGTGCTGATCACCCCGGCCACGATCGGCAAGACGTTCGAGCTGTTCACCGGCGACACCCCGATCCACGTGGCGCTGGCCGCCGGCTGAGCCGGGCGCGCCGCCGTCAGCTCGCCAGGAGGTCCTGGCGCTCACGCAGCACCGCGTCCCGGTAGGCGCGGGCGGCGCTGGTGCGCCGGGCGACGTCCTGACGCACCCCGGCGACCAGGTGGGCCGAGCGGTCCACGTTGCTTCGGGCCCGGTTGAGCTGGTCCTTGACGAACACTTCCGAGAAGACGGTCTCCAGGAAGCCGGTCGGCCGCACGGCCACCGGCGCCCGCGTCGGTGTGTCGCCGAGCGGCCGGGCCAGGCCGACATCGCCCAGCTCGGTGTGCAGCACCGCGACACATCGGTCGGCGTGCGCCGCCGCCCAGGCGACGCCGTCGAGCCAGTTCGGCTTGCCGGCCAGCAGCGCGCCGCCCAGCCAGTTGTCGGCCGACTTGCGGTCCGCCGCGAGGTCCAGCTGCCGACGGACCTCACCCAGGGCCTGCGCCGCGGCCTCCGCCGCCGCGCCCGCCTCGGCCAGCTCGCGCAGCTCCGCCTCGACCCGGCCGCGCCGCTCGGCCAGGGTCAGCAGCCGCCCGAGCTCCGGCCCGCCTTCCCGGCGCAGCTGGCGTTCCTTGGCGTCGACGGCCGCGGCGAACCGGGCCGGCAGGTTGGTCAGGCCGGACAGCCGGGCCTCGACGGCCGCCCGCTCCGCGCCGATCGCGGCCAGCCGGCTCTCCCCCTCGGCGACCCGGTAGCGGGCCGCGCCGGCCTCCGCCTGCTCGCGGGACAACTGCTCGGCGTGCGCGCCGCGCAACGCGACCAGCACCCGGGACAGCGAGAGACCTTCCAGCCGCTCGACGTCGCGGACCTCCCCGGCCCAGCGCCACCGCAGCTCGCTCAGGGCAGCCGCCTGCTCCGCCAGGCGCTGGTCCAGCTCGGCCCGGCGGACCCGGAGCAGCTCGGCCTCCCGGATGAGCCCGGCGATGGCGGCGAGACGGATTTCGGCATCCACGGTCATACCCCTGATTCGAGCAAGCCGACGCAAGCAAACGGGCAGGGGGACACCCTGGGCGCCAGATCGGCAGTAACCTCCGAAGAATGGGGACAACGGGGGACACACTGGCGGCCGGCAACGAGGCGATGGTCGAGGCCGCCTTCCGGACCGGCGACTACGAGGCGGCCGAGCGCACCTTCCAGGAGCTGCTGACCCGGGCCCGGGCGGACGGCGACCGGGCGCTGGAGGCCGCCGTGCTGGACCGGCAGGCCATGCTCATGCACTTCCGGGCGCTCGATGACGACGACCTCGGCAAGGCCGACAGCGACGGCGAGGAGGCGCTCTTCCAGCAGGCCCTGGAGATCCGGCGCGACCTCGGCGACTCGGCGGGCACGGCCGAGTCGCTGTTCGGCGTCGGCCTGGTGCACCAGGTGCTGCGCCAGGACTGGGACAAGGCGATGCCGTACTACTGGGAGGCGCTCGACCTGGCCGACCGGCACGGCGACCTGCTGCTGCGCTCCGAGGTGCACCGGCACGTCGGTTTCTACTACGCGATGTCCGACCTGCAGTCGGACAAGGCGCTCGAGCACCTGCGCATCTCGCACGAGCTGCGCGCCGAGCTCGGCGACCCGCGCTGGATCCCCGGCGGCACCATCGCGCTGGGCATCGCGGAGCTGGCCGACGGCCTGCGCGAGCAGGGCCTGGCCCACGTCCGGGAGTCGATCGACCAGGCCCGCCAGGCCGGCCTGAGCGCGCACCGCGTCGCCTGGATGCAGCAGTTCCTGGCCAAGGCCGAAGCCGAGCGGTAGGCCCTCGCCTCACCGGGCCGGCAGGTCCTTGGCCATCTGCTGGGCCAGCAGCCGGTAGCCGAGCCGGTCGCAGAGCCGGCGAGCGCCCGAGTTGGCGCCGTGCACGTTGAGCCCGAGCCGGCGGACGCCCCGGCCGGCCAGCTCGGCCTCGACCGCGGCGATGGCCGCCCGGCCGTGCCCCCGGCCGCGATGAGCCTCGTCGATCTCGATGTTGTGCAGCCAGCCCAGGCCGGGCCGCGGCGGTGCCGGCAGGCCGGCCCAGACCCACCCGACCGGTACGCCGTCCGCCGCCACCGTGCGCAGGATCATCCCCTTCGTCCGCACCCCGCGCGGGAGCAGCTCGGCCAGTTCGCGGGCCGCCCGGGTCTCGGCCTCGCCGTGCCACAGCCCCTGCTCCTGGACGAGGTCCTGGGCAAAGTCGGCGAACAGCGCCTCGATCCGGCTCTCGTAGTCGGTCATCGGCGTCAGCTCGATCCCCTCGGCCGTGGGTATGCCGGTCAGCTCCCGGGAGCGCTGCTGGGCGTACACCTCGAAGCCGAGCCGCTCGTAGACGCGAATCGCCGTGCTGTTCGCGCCGAAGACGTTCAGGCCGAGCCTGGGCACGCCGAGGCCGGCCAGCTCCGCCCCGACGGCCGTGATGATCGCGCCGGCGTACCCCCGGGACCGGAAGCCCGGGTCGACCTCGATGTTGCCGATCCAGGCCAGCTCCGGCCGGGCCGGGCCGGGCAGTGTCACCCAGATCCAGCCGATCTCCGTGCCGTCCCACTCGGCCTTGCGCATGAGCAGGCCGGGGGTCGCAGAACCGCGGGGCAGCTTCTCCGCGATGTCGCGCTCGGCCTCGGCCACCGCCTCGGCCACGGTCAGCCCGCGGGATGTCGTGATCGCCTCGGCGTAGCCGGCGATCAACGGCGCCCGGCGGCGGGCGAAGTCGGCGGAGTCCATCTCCACCAATGTCAGCGGCATGCCGCCAGCCTGCCACGGCGGCCGGCCCCGGGCCTCTCGGTGGCCCCCTCCGGCGGGCGGCAGTACGGTGAACCGCATGTTGATCAGCTGCGGTTGCCCGGTGTCCGGGGTGTGGGCGGATCCCCTGTCGTTGACCGGGTTCGCGATGCGGGCCGAGGAGCTGGGCTACTACGGCCTGTGGTCGTTCCAGCGGCTGCTGGCCGGCGACGACCAGAACCTCGCGCCGGTCTACCGCAGCGTGCTCGATCCGCTGCTGGCGCTGACCTACGCGGCCGCCCGGACGACCCAGATCCGGCTCGGCGTCGCCGTGATCAACCTGCCGTACCTGTCACCCACCTACCTCGCCAAGCAGGCGAGCACGCTCGACGTGCTCTCCGCCGGCCGCTTCGACCTGGGCCTGGGCACGGGCTGGTCCGAGGTGGAGTTCGTGGCGACCGGGTCCAACCCGAATCCGCGCGGGCGCCGCACCGAGGAGTATCTGCGGGTGCTGCGCACCCTCTTCAAGGGCGCGCCCACCGCCTTCGACGGCGAGTTCTACACCGTGCCGCCGAGCGTCATGGCACCCGCGCCGGTGCAGCCCGGCGGCCCGCCGATCCTGCTGGGCGGCACCGCGGACATCGCGCTGCGCCGGGCCGGGCGGATCGCCGAGGGCTGGGTCAGCAGCAGCCGGGCCAGCCTCGCCGACATCGCCCGGGGCACGCAGATCGTGCGCCGGGCCGCCGAGGAGTCGGGCCGCGACCCGGACGCGATCCGGATCGTCGTGCGGGGCGTGGTCAAGGCCGGGCTGCGCGAGGACGACGTGCCGCTCTCGGGCACCTGGGACCAGATCCGGGCGGGTGCCCAGCTCTACGCGGAGGCCGGCGTCACCGAGCTCTTCTACGACCTGAACTGGGATCCGTTCATCGGCTCCCCGGACGCCGATCGCCGGGCCGCCGGCGAGCGGGCCGAGGAGATCCTCACCGCGCTCGCTCCGATCGGCTGAGGTTCTCCCGCTGCGTTATCCTGCGGAGCCGATGACTACTCCAGCCTCCCCGTCGCCCGGCGTCTACCACTCCCGGTCGCGGGTCACCCGCAACCGGCTCGTGCTCGCCGCGGCCGGGCTGGCGCTCGTCCTGCTCGGTTACCTGATCGGGCGCCTGCAGGGCGGCTCGGCGACTCCGGCTCCGGCTGCCGCCGCCGTGGCCGCGCCCTCGGTGGCTTCCTCGTCCTCCCCCGCTGACCCGCCGGCCAGCCCGTCGCCCTCGCCGGCCACGCCGGCGCCCGGCGGCATCGACGCCTATTCGGTGATCCAGGCCGAGGCGGCCGCCGGCCAGCAGGGCACCCAGTTCCAGGAGACCGAGGACGAGGGCGGCGGGCAAAATGTCGCCTACATCGGCAACGGCGACTGGCTGCGCTTCGACGACGTGGATTTCGGCGACGAGCCGGCCACCAAGTTCGCCGCCCGGGTGGCCTCCGAGGTCGACGGCGGCGGCCGGCTCGAGGTCCGGCTCGACAGCCCCGGCAACACCCCGGCGGCCACCCTGGAGATCGCGGACACCGGCGGCTGGCAGGACTGGGAGTCCCGGACCACGGACGTCGAGCCCGTCACCGGCCGGCACACGGTGTTCATCACCTTCGGCCGCGACGGCGGCGAGGATTTCGTCAACGTGAACTACTTCGCCTTCGCCCACTGACGCGCCGGGGCCGCGCACCTCGATCGGTGCGCGGCCCCGGGCAACCACCCGCGCTCAGGCGGCGGCGACCTCGAACTTGCGCGGCTTGGCCTTCTCCGTCACCGGGATGCTCAGGGTGAGCACGCCGTTGTCGTAGCGGGCGTCGAGCCGGTCGGTGTCCAGCGAGTCGGACAGGAAGACCTGCCGGCTGACCGGGCCCATCGGGCGCTCGGCGACGATGTACCGCACGCCGTCGCGCTCGGCACGCTTGCGCTCGGCGCGGACGCTGAGCACCTTGCGGTCCACGGTGAGGTCGATGCTGGCCGGGTCGATGCCGGGCAGGTCGATGTCGATGAAGAAGGAGTCACCCTCGCGGTAGGCGTCCAGCCGGGCGCCGGCGGTGCGGGTGGCGGAGTCGAAGACGCGGGTGGTCAGGCGGTCGAAGTCGGTACGCAGCACCATGGGATTTCCTCCGGTCAAAGATTGAGCGTGTCGCACTCAAGTCTGATAACCGGGGCGCCACCCTGTTACTTCCGCCCGGCGCCGTGACCTGCGACACCAAGGACTCGCGCATCGCTCTATTCGAACATGTGTGCGAAGATGGCCGGGTGCCCGATCAGGCGACCATCCTGCACGCCGACCTCGACTCGTTCTACGCGTCGGTCGAGCAGCGCGACGACCCCGCCCTGCGGGGCCGACCGGTGCTGGTCGGCGGGGGCGTCGTGCTGGCGGCGAGCTACGAGGCCAAGGCATACGGGGTCCGCACGCCGATGGGCATCGCGCAGGCCCGCGCGCTCTGCCCGCACGCCCTGGTGGTGCCGCCGCGGATGTCGGCTTACTCGGCGGCCAGCAAGCTGGTCTTCGAGGTCTTCCGGGACACCACCCCGATCGTCGAGGGCATCTCCATCGACGAGGCCTTCCTCGAGGTCGGCGGGCTGCAGCGGATCCGCGGCACGCCGGCCGCCATCGCCGCCCGGCTGCGCGCCGAGGTCCGCGACCGGGCCGGGCTGCCGATCACCGTCGGCGTGGCCCGGACGAAGTTCCTGGCCAAGGTCGCCAGCGCGGTCGGCAAGCCGGACGGCCTGCTGGTGGTGGCCCCCGGCGAGGAGCTCGCCTTCCTGCACCCGCTGCCGATCGAGCGGCTGTGGGGCGTCGGCCCGGTGACCGCCGGCAAGCTGCGCGAGCACCGCATCCTGACCGTCGGCCACGTCGCCCGCCTCGGCGAGGCCGCGCTGGTCACCCTGATCGGCGCGCACGCCGGGCGACACCTGCACGCACTCGCCCACAACCGCGATCCCCGCCGCGTCCGCACCGGCCACCGGCGCGGCTCGATCGGCGCCCAGTGCGCGCTCGGGCGCCGGTCCCGCCCGTTCGAAGAGATCGACGCGACCCTTGCGGCCCTGGTCGACCGGGTCACCCGCCGGATGCGGTCGGCGCACCGGGCGGGCCGCACGATCACCCTGCGGCTGCGCTTCGGCGACTTCACCCGGGTCACCCGCTCACGCAGCCTGCTCAAGGCGACCATGCAGACGAGTGCGGTCCTGACCACGGCGCGGCAGCTGCTGGCCGAGGCCCGGCCGCTGATCGACCTGCGCGGGCTGACCCTGGTCGGCGTCGCGGTCGGCAACCTGGACAGCGACGGGGCAGTGCAGCTCGAGCTGCCGTTCGACGTGGCGGTGGAGGACAGCCTGGACACCGCGCTGGACGCGGTCCGGGACAGGTTCGGCTCGTCGTCGGTGACCCGGGCCGCGTCACTGGGCCGCGACCTGAACCCGTCGGTCCCGATCCTCCCCGAATGACAACCTCCGACCCCGCAGAGCCCCACTTCCCACGGCCCGGTCTTGCGCGGCCTTATCCCACGCGGCCCCGGCTCGCGCGGCCCGGTCTCACCCGGCATCGGCTTGCGCGGCCCGGTCTTGCCCGGCATCGGCTTGCCCGGCCCGGTCTTGCGCGGCCTTGGCTCAGAGGCCCAGCTGGGCGCGGCCGATCGGGCTGAGGTCGGCGGCGGCCGGGCGTCCCACCCAGTTCACCTCGTAGTCCTCGGCCGCGAAGTCGGTCGGGCTGGCGCCCCGGCGGAACGCCTGGCCGCACTCGGCGGCGTAGGCGGCGTTCTTCTCGCAGTGCGGGCTCGCCGGGATGTACATGACGTTGCCCCAGCCCTGCTGGTCCCGCACCGCGCCGACCGAGTGGATCATGTCGCCGTGCCACCAGACGGTGTCGCCGGGCTCCACCGCCGGGATCGGGGTCAGCGCGGGCATCAGCGCCGGGTGCCAGCGCTCGCTGATCGGCAGCGCCTGGCCGTTCGCCGCGCCGCACAGGTCGTCGTCGGCCACGTCGTCCTGCAGGGCGCGCAGCAGCAGGTAGGCCATCGCCGACGGGATCGGCACCACGTACAGCACACCCTCGGTCGGCGCCATGTCGGACAGCGCGGTCCAGCCCTGGAAGGTGCGGAACGCCGAGCACATCACCGTGGACTCGAACTCGTGCACCTCGGTGCGGTAGGCGCCGTCCCACGGGTCGTACTCCTCCGGCCGGCCGGCGAAGACATGCCGGAAGACCTTCTGGTACGCCGGGAGCAGCCACCGCTCGATCGAGCCCGAGTCGGTGTGCGCGGACAGCCCGGCGGAGTCGGTGCCGGGCTCGCGACGCCGGACCCGATCCGGGTACGCGGTGTCACGCGTCGGGTCGAACCAGGTCCTGCCCTCGGACTCGTGCTTCCAGAAGGAGTTGAGGAAGCCGCGCACGGCCACCATGTTCTCGTCCTCACGAGCCTGCATCTGCGGCCGCGACCAGTAGATCGGGAAGATCGACGGCTTGCTCGCGGAGAGCCCGCCGAAGATGCCGTCGTCGACGTAACGGTAGGTGCCGGCGAAGTCGTTGCGGTCCAGGTACGACACCAGTTCGGCGTCCCACGCCTCGGCCCGCGCGCGTCCGAAGGTGCCCTTGACCAGGGCACAGCCGCGCCGCCGTACCGCTTCGATCAGATCTTGAGGCACCGTGCCGGCGGCGATGTCGGCGAACTGGACCACCGGCCAGATCTCCGCGCCGCGCTCGCGCAGCGCGACGACCTCGGCGACCTCGGCCCGGACCGCGGCCTCGGCCCGCGCGAAGGCGCCGGCGTAATCGCCGATCCGCTTGCGGAGCGTGGCCTTGGTCTCGCGGATGGCTTGGGGGATGTCGTCCGGGGCGGTGGTCATCGCTGGCTCCATTTGATTAGGTGACCTAACTAGAACGCTGTCTTAATGTAGGAGACCCAACGGGAAGATCACAAGGGGTGACGGTGAGCGATGTCGGCCGAGCGTTGCCGCAGACCGTGCTGCGCGCGGCGACCGACCGCCGCCTGCTCGACGAGACGATCCGGCAGGGCCGCACCACCCGGGCCGAGCTCGCCGACGTGACCGGCTATTCCCGGCCCACCGTCTCCGAGGCCGTCCGGCGCCTGGTCGAGGGCGGCCTGCTGGACGCGACCGGCCTCAAGGAGACCGGCCGGCGCGGCCGGATCGGCACGTTCTACGAGCTCGGCGAGCGCGCCGGCTGGGTGCTCGCCGTGGAGCTGGACCAGTCCGGCGTCCGGGCCCGCGCCGCCGACCTGGCCGGCCGCACCCTGGGCGAGCACCGGCGCCGGGCCGGCGCCCCCGGCGACGTGGCCGCCCTGGTCGCCAACGTGCGGGCCGCCGTGTCGGCCTTCCCGAACGGACCCGGTCCGCTGCGCGCGGTCGGCATCTCGACCGCGAACCCGGTGCACCCGGTCACCCACGAGATCGTCCCGCTGGCCGGCACCCCGTTCCCCGAGGGCCTGGTCAGCCCCACCGAGATGATCGGGGATCTGACGCCGGCGCCGATCCTGGTCGACAACGACGTCAACCTCGCCGCGCTCGCCGAGCACCGGGCCGGCCGGGCAGCGGGCGAGGCCAGCTTCGCGTACGTCTACGTGGGCGCCGGCCTCGGCGTCGGCCTCTACATCGGCGACCGGCTCGTCCGCGGCGCGCACGGGCTGGCCGGCGAGATCGGCTACCTGCCCGGCGCGACGGCCCCGACCATCGCGGGCGATCTGGCCGCCGGTGGCCTCGGCCGCTCGGACGCCCCGTCCAACGACGTCGCGGCGGCGCTGGACCTGCTCGACCGCGCCGACGAGCCCACGCTGCGGGTGCTCGCCGCCGCGGTGGCTCGCGCGATCATCTCGGTAGCGGCCGTGGCCGACCCGGCGCTGGTCCTGCTGGGCGGGCCGGTCGGCACCCACCCGGCGCTGCTGCCCCGGGTCCGGGCGGCCATCTCGTTCCCCGGGCCGACCCGGGTCGAGCACGGCACGCTGGGCACGGACGCGGCGCTGCACGGCGCGCTGCACCTGGCGCTGGAGCACGCCCGAGCGGCGGCGGTCGCCGTCTGAGCCTGACCTGCGCTGAAGCGTCGGCGCGGCGTGCGGCAGACTGCTGGGCGTGCGGAAGATCTACGTCATCGGGATCGGCGCGGGCGACCCCGATCACCTGACCCTGCAGGCAGCCAAGGCGATCGGCCGGACCGACGTGTTCTTCCTGCTCGACAAGGGCGAGGCCAAGGAGAGCATGATCGAGCTCCGGCGCCGGATCCTGAAGGCGTACGGCCGCCCGAGCCGGCGCATCGCCGAGGGCCGGGACCCGGACCGCGACCGCACCCCGGCCGACTACCAGGGCACGATCGCCGACTGGCGGCACCGGCGCTCCGAAGTGACCGAGGCGCTGATCCGCGAGCACCTGCTCGACGAGGAAACCGGCGCGTTCCTGGTCTGGGGCGACCCGTCGCTGTACGACTCGACGATCAGCATCCTGGACGAGATCCTGGCGCGCGGCGAGACGACGTTCTCCTACGAGGTGATCCCGGGCATCAGCAGCGTCTCGGCGCTGGCCGCCAGGCACCGCGTCGGGCTGAACCGGATCGGCCGCCCGTTCCAGGTCACCACGGGCCGCCGGCTGGCCGAGCAGTGGCCGCCGAACGTCGACGACGTGATCGTGATGCTGGACGCCCACCAGACCTTCGGGGCGGTGGACGCCGACGATGTGGACATCTACTGGGGCGCGTACATCGGCACGGAGGACGAACTGCTGATCTCCGGGCCGCTGGCCGAGGTGAGCGACGAGATCCGCCGGGTGCGCGCGGAAGCCCGCGAGCGCCACGGTTGGATCATGGACACCTACCTGCTGCGGCGGCGCGACACCGACTGACACCGCCTAGGACAGGCGGTCGTAGAGCAGGCAGATCGCCCCGGACGCGGACATCGTCGTGTCGGTGAGCGCCCACGTGGAGGCCGGCAGGCCGTCCTCCAGCAGCCGCGCGCCACCGCCGACCAGCGCCGGGCACAGGGTGATGCTCAGCCGGTCCAGCAGCTCGGCTTCGAGCAGGGCGCGGATGATGCTGCCGCTGGCCAGCACGATGATGTCCCCGCCGTCCTGCTCGCGCAGCCTGCGCACCTCGCCCGGCAGGTCACCGGCCACGATGCGGGAGTTCTCCCAGGACGCCTCCGTCAGTGTGGTGCTGAAGACGACCTTCTCCGTGCGGTTGAGCCAGGCCGAGAAGGCCCGGTCGCGCGGGTCGGCGTCGGCGTTTCCGGCGACGGCCGGCCAGAAGCCGCCGAAGCCCTGATAGTTCTTCCGGCCGAGCAGGACGGTGGTGGCGGGCTCGGTCACCCGGATCATGTGGTCGCGGGCGGCGTCGGTGACCGCGTGCGGGACGATCCAGCCCATGTCGTGGTCGCCGCCGGCTCCGGTGGTGCGACCGTCGAGGGACAGGGCGATGTTGCCGACGATCCGGCGGCTGTTCTTGTCATTGTTCATGCAGATGGGTCGGGGCCGGATGGGCTTCCTCGACATCCACCGCCCGGAGAATTTCCGGGCGGTGGCGCGGGCTGGAGCCCTGCCGTCAGGCGATCAGGTGATGTCGACCTTCCCGGCCTCGGCGCTGTACGCGAAGGTGCCGGTGAACCGGCCGTTGGGCGCACCGGTGAATCCCGGGGCCGTCCGCACCGCGCAGTTGTTGCGCGGGTTGGTCCCCGGCGCCCACTGGCCGCAGTAATAGACGTCGCCACTGCTCACCGAAACCGGGTTGTCGGTCTGGTTCCAGTTCCAGAAGTTCTGCTCGACGGTGTTGCCGTCGCCGAACACGACGTACCCGAGCCGCACATAGTTGCGGTATGCGTCGTCGCGGAATCCCGCGGAGCTGACGACCCAGTTGTTCTTGCCGAGCGGGGCTCCGGCAGCCTGCGCCGGCGGCACTGCGACGATTTGAGCCGCCATGACGGAGGCCGCACCGAGCAGAAGGATCGAGCGCCAACGGCGTCTGGTGAACACTATTGAGTTACCCCCGTGCCTAGCGAAGTGGCGATTGCCAAGATCGACAACGCTACTGAGGCACGGGAGTATCCATGACCCCGGTCGGCGAAAAGGACAATATCCCCGAAGCGGCCACCGACTGCTATCCGTCGCCTTCCAGGTCGCCTTCGGTCTCCAGGTAGATCTGCTGCAGCGCGGCCAGGGTCGCCGGCTCCGGGGACTCCCAGAGCTTGCGGTCCGCCGCCTCCAGCAGCCGTTCGGTGATGCTGTGCAGCGCCCACGGGTTCGACTGGGTCATGAACTTCTGGTTCTCCGGGTCCAGCACGTAGCTGGCCGCGAGCTGCTCGTACATCCAGTCCGCGACCACGCCCGCCGTCGCGTCGTAGCCGAACAGGTAGTCG
>NZ_QHHV01000196.1:0-28180 GCF_003947245.1 Actinoplanes sp. ATCC 53533
CGGCAGCGGCCGCTCGTTGTCCTCGCCCTGGAACGTGCCGATCTCCCGCAGCGCGTGCATCTTGTCGCGGCCACGCTCTATCGACGACAACGCCCTGGTCAGGAACTGTTCGAAGTTGGCCAGCGCGGTGTCGACGTAGTCGTCGACCTCCTCGCGCAGTCGCTGCGCCTCGGAGCGGGCCTCGGCGACGATCCGGGCACCCTCGTGCTCCGCCGAGACGGTGATCTCGTTGACCGAGACCAGCCGGGCGTGCTCCGTCTCACCTTCGCCGATGATCCGGTCCGCTTCGCGCTTGCCCGCGTCGATGATCTTGTCACGCTCCTCGAGCAGCGCCACCGCCCGGCGCAGGTCGCTCGGCAGCTCGGCGCGCAGCTCTTCCAGCAGCGCGATCATCTCGCCGCGGTCGAACATGAAGTTGGTCCGGGACATCGGCACCGAGCGTGCCGCCTCCACCATGGAGATGATCTCGTCGATGCGGTCGAGCGGATCCACCGGCGCCTCACTCCTGTCATCTCGCACTCACGCTGAGTGGTGCGATCACGTTACTGCCGTACCCGACTATGCGACCGCGAAGGGCACGCCGTCAGTTTTGCCGCAGTCGGGTCACGAGTCGTTCACCGACGAAGTCCGGGACGTAGGACGAGGCGTCCCCGCCCCACTTGACCACGTCTTTGACCAGACTGGAAGACAGGAACGAGTACAGCGGATTGGTGGGCATGAACAACGTCTCCACGCCGGAGAGGCCGATGTTCATCTGTGCCATCTGCAGCTCGTAGTCGAAGTCGCTGACCGCCCGCAGGCCCTTGATGACCACCGCGGCGCCCTGCGCCCGGCAGAAGTCGACCAGCAGGCCGTGGAAGGACTCGACCCGTACGTTGCCGTACGAGGCCGTGGCCTGCCGGAGCATCTCGATGCGCTCCTCGACCGCGAACAGCCCGGACTTCGAGTGGTTGATCAGTACGCCCACGATGACTTCGTCGAAGAGCCGGCTGGCCCGGCCGACGATGTCCAAGTGGCCATTGGTGACCGGGTCGAAGGACCCGGGACAGACCGCGCGTCTCATGATCGGCGACCGTACCAAAGCGTGGTCTCCCCGTAACGCCGGCTGCGTTCCTCGGTGACGCCGTCCACCCAGCTCAACGGCTCACCGCGGACCGCCGTTCGGGTCGAGCGCTCGAAGGTCAGCACCGCGTCGTCGGCGAGCCAGCCGTGCCGCACCAGCGCCTGCTGAACCTCGGCGACCTCGTCGTCACTCACCGCGTACGGCGGATCGGCGAAGACGATGTCGAACGGACCACCCTCGGGCGGGCCGGCGAGCACCTGGGCGACCTTGCCGGTGATCAGCCGGGCGGCATTGCCGACACGGAGCGTGACAATGTTGTCCCGGATGGCCCGGGACGCCTTGGCGTCGGCCTCCACTAGCAGGGCGTAGCTAGCGCCCCGCGAGAGGGCCTCCAGTCCGACTGCCCCGGAACCGGCGTAAAGATCAGCGAACCGGGCACCGGCCAAGTCGGTCATGGTGCCGAGAGCGCTGAAGTAAGCCTCCCGGACCCGATCCGACGTGGGCCGGGTCTGCGCACCGGGTGGCGCGGCGAGCCGGCGGCCGCCGTGTGCACCGGCGATGATCCTGGTCATGCGGCCTCAAGAGGGTCTGCGGATAGCACGCCATGACGCTACGCCACCACTGGGAACCGGCCCTGGCGGAGTGAATTTAACCGCTCCATCACCGGCCCGACAACCACGGAACGCATTGCCGCAAACGCTTACGGTGCATTAAAGATTTCGAATCCGCATCAACGCGTTTAGGCGCGCTTAAGGCTTTCCCATATTCGCGAACTTGGCTATGGTCGGTCGGCCGCCGACGAAACGCTGTCGGCTCGACGATGCGGGGAGGCGTCGTCGCTGGCTCCATCGCGCCGATCCCGCGATGGTTGCCGCCCCTAGCTTTCCCGCGCCGTACCCCCTCGATCTCTGTACAGGAGTAGGCGTGAACTTCAAGTCCCCGCTGCGCCGCACCGCGGTTCTGACCGCAGGTGCGCTCATCGGCCTGAGTGGCGCCTTCGCGCTCGCCGGGCCCGCCAGCGCCCACCACAACGAGGTTTCCGGTGTGGCCAAGTGTGACACCGTGACCGGCGACTGGCTGGTGACCTGGACGGTCAACGCCAAGTCTGGCTACGAGCACAACCCGCCGACCTACAAGTGGACCAAGGTGGCCCTGACTCCCGAGGACACCAAGATCGACAACGCGAAGCTCGCGGTGACCGGCGAAGAGCTGGCTGACAACCAGCCGCTCACCGGCGTCCAGCGGGTGTCCGCCAAGCACGAGGGCGCTTCCCTGACGGTCGGGGCGGAGTGGAGCAACAGGAACGTCGCCGAGAAGACCGGCAAAGTCACCTTCGAAGGCAAGTGCGAGAAGACCCCGGGCGAGGAGCCGCCGCCCCCGGTCGACGAGGAGCCGCCGGCGACCCCCGAGGAGCCGACGACTCCGCCGGAGGTCCCGGCGGACCTGCCCGGTGAGCCGGAGCCGATCTTCGAGGCCGACTGCGACACGATGACGATCGGCCTGGACAACCCGGTCGACGGCGTCAAGTTCACGCTGAAGTTCAAGACCAGCAAGGGCGAGGAGCGCACCCTCGTCATCAAGCCGGGCGAGAAGAAGAGCGAGACCTTCAGCGCCACGCCGGGCTTCTCGATCAAGCTGACGTTCACGGCCACCGTCCAGGGCCAGAGCTTCTCCGAGACCACGACCATCGAGTACGAGCAGCCGAACGACTGTGACAGCGACGGTGGCGGTGGCGGCCTGCCGCTGACCGGTGCCGCCGCGGGCAGCATCGCGGGTGGCGCGGGCGGGCTCCTCGCCGTCGGTGCCGGCCTGTTCTTCATGGCCCGTCGCCGCAAGGTGAAGTTCACCGCCTGATCAGTTCCGCGCAAAAGGGGCGTGTCGGCCATCACCCGGTCGGCGCGCCCCTTCGCCGTCCATTGTAGGAAAAAGTGCCACAGATCGACACTCACCGCATCGATGACGTACCTCTCGGTAAACCATTTATCTCGGATAAGCCACAACAGCCTTAGCGACACCTGAGGTGTTTCCCAGGACCGTCTAAGTAGCTATCGTCAGGCCGAATCGCCGACGAAACGCTGTCGGTTCGACGGCGCGGGGAGGCGTTGTCGCTGGCCCCGCTTTCCTTGGCGGGAGCGTGCCGTCTTCCTGTGCCGTGCCCCTTGTTCCGCCGTCACATGGAGTACGCGTGAAGTTGAACTCCCCGCTCAAGCGCGCCGCGACCGTCCTCGCAGGCGCGCTTCTCGGCCTGACCGGACTCGCGGTCACCGCGGGCCCCGCCAGCGCCCACGCCACCTCGATCACCGGTGTCGCCGACTGCGTCAACGGCGCCCGGATCGTCACGTGGACGCTGACCAACGACTTCGGCACTGACGCCACCGTCGGAGAGTTGACAACGGCGCCCAATGCCGTCGACGACCTGCAGAACGGCACGGTCATCCCCAAGGCCGAGTACTACCACGGTCTGGGCAAGAAGGTCGTTGTTCAGCGGATCACGGCGGCCGACGCCACCGAGGCCGTCGTCTCCTTCATCTCCCGCTGGCCCTCTGACGGCTACACGGACGAACGGCGCGAGGGCAAGGTCCAGCTCACCGGCCCGTGCTCGCCGCCCGCCGAGACCTGCGTCCAGCCCGGTCAGGCGAAGTTCACGCACACCTTCGCCGTGAAGGAGGACGGGTCCACCGCGACCGTCACCCTCGACGAGGGCATCAAACTCTGCGAGGGCGAGCCGGTCACGCTGGTCTCCTACTTCGCGCCGAAGCCGCAGTTCTCGGTCCCGCAGTACGCGTTCGACCAGGACACCGACGAGATCACCAACGAGCAGCGCTCGGTGACCCTGACCGTCGACGTGCCGAAGTGCAACACCCAGGTCGACCTCTTCTTCGGTGGCAAGGACGACGTCATCTCGGAGATCACCAAGGACGGCAAGCGCTACGGCGACCGCAAGCTGGGCAGCAGGAACGGCCTCGGCAGCCGCTCGGTGGGCCCGCAGGGCTGGTTCAACGGCGGTGCGAACGGCTGCCAGACCCCCGCGGTGGAGCCGCTGTCGCAGTGTGACGGCACGGTGGCCGTCAACCTCAGCAACGACGGCCTGACCGACCGGTATCCCATCGACTTCACCGTCAAGGCGGGCGCGTTCAGCAAGACCGTCACGGTGACCAAGGGCAAGGGCGAGACCGTCAACGTCCCGGCCGGCTCGGGCACCATCACGGTCTCGGCTGACGGCATGAAGGACGTCGTCTACAACTGGACGCCGCCGGCCGACTGCCCGCTGCCGAGCATCACCGTGGAGAACGACTGCGAGACCGTCACGATCACCGTGGAGAACCCCAAGGGCGTCGTGCCGGCGACCGCGAAGGTCACCTACGGCGACAAGACCAAGTCCGTGACCGTGGCGGCCGGCAAGTCGGCGAAGGTCACCTTCGACGTCAGCAAGGCGACCTTCGCGACGATCGACTTCCCGGGCCTGGACGTGGAGCCGGTCAAGGCCACGCTCGGCGAGGTCGACTGTGACAACGGCGGTGGCGGCGGCGGCGACTCCGACGATCCCGGTCTGCCCGTCACCGGCCCGGTGGCCGGCGGCATCGCGGGTGGCGCGGCCCTGCTGCTCATCGCGGGCGGCGCGCTCTTCTTCATCGCCCGGCGGCGCAAGGTCACCTTCACCGCCTGATCCACCAGCAAGCCCAGCAAGCGCCTGACAGACAGGGGTGCGTCGGCCGCCACCGGCCGGCGCACCCCTTTCTCCGCACCACGCGGGGTCAGCCGCGCAGGATCATCCCTTTTCCAGATATTCGGCGCGTTCCTCGTCCACCAGGGCCGCGATCGAGGCCAGCAGCGCCGGGTACTTCGCCAGGGTCGGGTCGTCGGCGACCAGTTCCATGGCCTCCGCGCGGGCTTCGGTGATCAGCTTGCTGTCCCGCAGCAGCGACAGCAGCCGCAGGTGGCTGTGCTTGCCCGACTGCGAGGCGCCCAGCACGTCGCCCTCGCGGCGTTGTTCGAGGTCGAGCTCCGCGAGCCGGAAACCGTCCGTTGTGGACGCCACGGCGTCGAGGCGTTCGCGGGCCGGGGTGCCCTCCGCCGCCTCGGTCACCAGCAGGCAGATGCCCGGCGCCGAGCCCCGGCCGACCCGGCCGCGCAGCTGGTGCAGCTGCGAGACGCCGAAGCGGTCGGCGTCCATGATGATCATGACGGTGGAGTTGGGCACGTCGACGCCCACCTCGATCACCGTCGTCGCGATCAGCACGTCCAGGTCCCCCGCCGCGAACCGGCGCATGACCGCGTCCTTCTCGTCCGCCGGCAGCTTGCCGTGCAGGATGCCGAGCCGCAGCCCGTGCAGCGGGCCCTCCTCCAGGATCGGCGCGACCTCCATGACGGCCAGCGGCGGGCGGCGGGCCGGATCGGAGTCGCCTGGTGGCTCCTCGCCCTCCTCGGCCTCCGCCGAGCCGATCCGCGGGCACACCACGTATGCCTGGTGACCCGCCTTGACCTCCTCGCGCACCCGCTGCCAGGCCCGCTCCAGGAACGCGGGCCGTTCCGGCGGCACCACGTGCGACGCGATCGGCGAGCGGCCGCGCGGCAGCTGGGACAAAGTGGATGTTTCCAGGTCGCCGTACACCGTCATCGCGACCGTGCGCGGGATCGGCGTCGCCGTCATCACCAGCACGTGCGGCGGCTGCGCGGCCTTGGCCCGCAGCGCGTCGCGCTGCTCCACGCCGAAGCGGTGCTGCTCGTCGACCACCACCAGGCCGAGATCGTGGAAGTCGACCCCCTCGTACAGCAGCGCGTGGGTGCCCACCACGATGCCGGCGCTGCCGTCGGCGACCTTGGCCAGTGCGGCCCGCCGGGCCGCCGCGCCGAGCGACCCGGTGACCAGCGTGAGCTGGGTGCCGTTCGGGTCGCCGTCGAGCTCACCGGCCCGGCCCAGCGCGCCGAGCTGCGCGCCGATGCTGCGGTGGTGCTGGGTCGCCAGCACCTCGGTCGGGGCGAGCAGCGTGGCCTGCCCGCCCGCGTCGACGACCTGCAGCATCGCCCGGACCGCCACCAGCGTCTTGCCCGAGCCGACCTCACCCTGCAGCAGCCGGTGCATCGGATGCGCGCGGGCCAGATCGGCCGCGATCTCCTCGCCCACCTGGGCCTGACCCTCGGTCAGCTGGTAGGGCAGAGCAGCGTCGAACGCGGCCAGCAGCCCGGCCTTCCCGCGCGGCCGGGACCTGCCGGGCGACGCGGCCGCCCGGGCCTTGCGCTGCACAAGCGTCAGCTGTACGGCGAAAGCCTCGTCCCACTTCAGCCTGTACTTGGCGAGGTGCAGGTCCCTTTCGGAGCTGGGCCGGTGGATCTCCCGCAGGGCCTTGCCGATGCCGATCAGGTTGCGGCTGGCCCGGACCGTGCCCGGCAACGGGTCGTCCGGCGGCTGGAAGGTCTCCAGCACCTCGCGCACGTACCGGGTGATCGTCCAGGTCGGCAGGGCGGCCGCAGCCGGATATACCGGGATCAGCGCGCCGGCGAACTCCTCGATCTCCTCGGCCGCCTCGTCCTCGGTCGCGTCGGCCTTGAGCAGTTGGTATGCTGGCCCGTTGAGCTGGCGCTTGCCGCGGAAGTCGGTCACCTTGCCGGCGAACAGCCCCCACCGGCCGGTCCGCAACTCCCGCTCGCGCCAGGCCTGGTTGAAGAACGTGCACGTCAGCGTGGCCCCGGAGCCGTCGCCGACGGTGATCTCCAGCATGGTGCCGCGGCGCTGGCGCATCGGCCGTACCGTCGTGCTCTTGACCTGGGCCAGCAGGGTGACCTGCTCGCCCACCTCGAGCTTGCGCAGATCGGTGTGCTCGCCACGCTCGTCGTAGCGGCGCGGGAAGTGGTAGATCAGGTCACCGGCGGTGTGCAGGTCGAGGTGGGTGGCGAGCGCCTTGGCCTTGGCCGCGCCGAGCACCTTCGCCAGCGGGGTGGCGGTGGTGGTCACGGTCTTCGTGTCGGTCATTCCACTCCTACCAGCAGGTGGTAGCGGGGCTGGCCGCCCGCGTAGCTCTGCAACTCGACGAACGGCCACGCACTGGTGACGTGGCCGCGCAACCGTTCCTCGAGCTCGGCCGGGGCGTCCGCGCCGAGCACCAGGGTGACTAGCTCGCCGCCGCCGCCGAGGAGCCCGTCGAGGAGCCGGCGGCAGACCTCCTCCAGGTCGGCGCCGATGACGTGCACCTCGCCGTCGACCAGGGCGAGCAGGTCGCCGGGGCGGCACCGGCCGGCGACGGTGAGGGCCTCCCGGCCGGCTGTGCGGACCTCGCCGTAGCGGCAGGCGCCGGCGGCCTCCGCCATGGCGATGACGTCGTCGCTGAACCGCCGCCCGGGATCGCGCACGGCGAGCGCGGCGAGGGCCTGCACCGGCGACCGGGTGGGCACGACGCTGACCCGCACGCCGGCGGCGGCGGCCTCCCGCGCGGCGGACTGGGCGACGGCGTGGGTGTTGGTGTCGTTGGGCAGCAGCACGACCCGGCCGGCCCCGGTGGCGGCGATCGCGGCGAGCATCTCGGCGATCGACGGATTGCGGTCGACCACGGTGGCGCCCTCGGCGGCGAAGATCGCGGTGAGCCCGTCCCCGGCGGCGACGACCACCGTGGCGCGCGCCTCGGGATCCGGTGTGCGGGCGGTCGCCGGCGGATGCGGCTGCTCGGGAGTCTGCCCGGGATGGTGCGCATGCCGGGCGGCTGTGCTCCGGGCCTCCTCGAGGCGGGTGTCTTCCAGAAGGGTGTCTTCCAGGCGGGTGTCTTCGAGGCGGGTGTCTTCGAGGCGGGTGACGGAGATCCGGTGCGGCCGGCCGGCGGCGATGCCCGCCTCGATCGCGGCGCCGACGTCGTCGATGGCGACGTGCACGTGGACGTTCCAGGTGGGTGGCTCCCCGTCGCCGGTGCCGACGATCACCAGCGAGTCGCCGAGCCCGCCGAGGGTCTCCCGCGCCGGCTCGACGGCCTCGGGCGTCGCGTCGAGCAGGTATTGCACCTCGTATCCGAAGCCCCCCGGGGCGCTCCCCCGCGTGACCTCGCCTCGATGAGGCGCACCGGACCGACCAGCTGCCGTCCGCGCGGCATCCGGCCACCCGGCGTCGGTCGTGGGCGAATCGGCTCGGGCCGCCGCGAGGCAGCCCGGATCCGGGCTGCCTCCGGCCGAGCCCTCCGGGTCGGCGGCGGGAGTGGGGGTGCCGGTGATGTTCAGGGCCTCGACCAGGGCTTCCAGGAGAAGAACCAGGCCGCGACCGCCCGCGTCGACCACCCCCGCGCGGGCCAGGATCGGCAGTTGCTGGGGCGTCCGCGCCAGGGCCTCCGCCGCCGCCCGGGCCGCGGCCCGGGCCACCGCGACCAGATCGTCCGAGGCGGTCTTTCGCGCGCCCTCGGCCGCGGCCGCCACCACCGACAGAACCGTGCCCTCGACCGGCTTGGCCACCGCCGCGTAGGCCGCCTCGCTGGCCGTGCGCAGGGCCCGGGTGAGCTCGCCGCCCCGCACCGCCGCCCCGGTGGCGAAGGCGTCGGCCATGCCGCGCAGGATCTGCGACACGATGACGCCGGAATTGCCCCGGGCCCCCAGCAGCGCGCCCCGGGCCATCAGGCGCATCGCCTGGCCGAGCCCGCCCGAGCCGGCCGGCTGCTCGGGGGCGGCGTCCAGGGCCTGTTGGGCCGAGGTCAGGGTGAGCACGAGGTTGGTGCCCGTGTCGCCGTCGGGGACCGGGTAGACGTTCAGCTCGTCGATCTCGCGCTGGTGCGCCCGGAGCGCGGCCAGCCCACCACCGCACCAGCGGCGTACCGCGGCGGCGTCCAGGGAGTCCAGCACGCGAAAAGCGTACTAAGCAGCACCGACATTCGCCGGATGCCGGGGTCGGTGCCGGGTCTGGGCAGGGGCGATTGGCTGTCCCACCCGACCATCGGGTAATCTGGCCAGGTTGCCCGGATGTTCGCCGTCCGGGGCACCCTCAATTGCTTTCAATCCCAGGAGTACCCCGTGGCTAGCGTGTGCGACGTCTGTGGCAAGGGACCGGGCTTCGGCCACAACGTGTCCCACTCGCACCGGCGGACCAACCGCCGCTGGAACCCGAACATCCAGTCGGTGCGCACCCCTGCCGGTGGTGGCAACACCAAGAAGCTCAAGGTCTGCACCTCGTGCATCAAGGCCGGCAAGGTCGTCCGCGCCTAACCCTCAGCATCGCGACAGCCCGCCGGTTCCTCGGAACCAGCGGGCTTTTCGCGTGCCCGCGAAGGGTCAGAGCACCCGGGCGTAGGAGAGCACGCCCTCCTCACCCTTGTAGTAGCCGAAGTCCTCGATGCGCTCGTATCCGCGTTTGAGGTACAACCCGATCGCTTCCGGCTGCTTGTCGCCGGTTTCCAGGATCACCCGCTTGCGGCCGCGCTCGCGGGCCGACTCCTCGATCGCGGCGAGCACCCGGCCGGCCACCCCGCGCCCGCGCGCCGCCGGCATCGTGAACATCCGCTTGAGCTCCGCGTCCTCGCCGTGCGCACGCCAGCCGGCACATCCCAGCAGCTCAGCACCCGCGTAGGCGACGAAGAACGCCCCGCCGGGCGGGGCGAAGTCGGTGGCTGCCACGGGCGTGTCGTCGCTCGTCCCGTCGTACCGCCGGCTCAGCTCGGCCATCGCCTCGGCTATCAATCGCTGCACCGCGGGCTCGCCGAATCCGGCCTCGCGGACCTTGATCTCTTCCACGCCGCCCAACATTAACGACTCAGCGGAAGTGGTCCCAGCCCGTGCCGCCCTGCCAGGGCCGCCGGTCGACCGTGACGCCGGTGCCCTCGTGCACGCTGCCGACCGCGCGCCAGCCCGGCGGCAGCGCCACCCCGGGCGGGAACGTCGCGGCCAGGGCGTGGTCGTCGCCGCCGGCGAGGAGCCAGACATACGGGTCCACGCCGAGCGCCGAGGCGGCGTCGCGCATCTGGTCGGGCACCTCGAAGGCGGCCCGTTCGAGGTTGACGCCGACCACGCTGGCCGTCGCGACGTGGCCCAGGTCCTGCAGCAGCCCGTCGGAGATGTCGATCATCGAGGTGGCGCCGAGCCGGGCCGCGGCGGGACCGGCGGCGTACGGCACCTCGGGCCGCCGGTAGGCCTCGACCAGCAGCTTCGGCGTCCGGAAGCCCCGGGAGAGCACGGTGTAGCCGGCGGCGGCGTGCCCGGTGCGGCCGGCGAGCGCCACCACGTCGCCGGGCTGCGCGCCGCTGCGCAGGACCGGGTCGCGGCCCTGCAGGTCGCCGAGGGCGGTGACCGCGATGGTGAGCGTGGGGCTGGACGACATGTCGCCGCCGACCACGCCTGCGCCGACCAGGCTCGCCTCGGCGGAGAGCCCGCCCGCCAGGTCCTCGGCCCACCGCACCTCGAGATCCGTGGGCACGCAGAGGGCGACCAGCAGGGCGGTCGGGTTCGCCCCCATGGCGGCGATATCGGCCAGATTCGCCGCCGCCGCCCGGTGCCCGACGTCGGTGGCGCTCGACCAGTCCCGCCGGAAATGCCGGCCCTCGACCAGGACGTCGGTGCTCGCGACGACCCGCCGGTCCGGCGCCGCCACCAGCGCGGCGTCGTCACCCGGGCCGAGCAGGCTCGCGGCGCCGGTTTCGAGCCGCGCGACGATCCGGGCGATGAGCCCGAACTCCCCCGCCTCCGCGATGCTCAACGTCCCACCGTTCCTCTCGAGTTCAGCGTGCCCGGCAACCGCGCTGTCGACCGGCTCCGTACTGTAGTTTCACGTTCGGGTCGCCTGCGGCGGCGGATAGGAGTCTGATCGTGGTCCAGGCATACATCCTCATCCAGACGGAGGTCGGAAAGGCCCGTGACGTGGCCGCCGCAATCGACAAAATCAATGGTGTGGTGCGCGTCGACGCGGTCACCGGGCCCTACGACGTCGTGGTACTGGGCGAGGCGCACAGCGTCGATGAACTGGGCCGGATGATTGTGAGCAAAATCCAGTACGTGCCGGGCATCACGCGGACGGTCACCTGCTCCGTGGTAAATCTCTGACATGGTCGACGTACACGTGCGCCCCGATTCTCAGCCCCCGGCACCGGACCGGACGACCCGCAGCGCCGCCCTGTGGGCGACCGTGGTCGCCGTACCGGTCGCGGTGCTCGTCGGTCTGCTGATCTTCACGCGGATCGTCCCGGAGGCCGGCAGCGCGGCGCCGAGCCCGGCGGTCACCCAGCCGGCGGTCGTGCCGACGGCGGCGGTGCCGATGGCCGCGCCGGCGCTGGCGGCCCGCCCGGCCGAGGTGTGCCTGGCCGTGACGTCGCAACTGCCGATCAAGGTGCGCGACCTGGCAGCCCGCAAGGTCAGCGCCGGACCGGAGCAGAACGCCGCCTACGGCGAGCCGGCCCTGACGGTGGCCTGCGGCGTAGCCCGGCCGAAGATGTGCGCGTCGCTGGACGACACCGGCACGGGCTGCGTGCCGATGGACACCGAGCTGATGACCATGAACAGGGTCTGCTGGTATGCCGACGCGCAGGCCGCCGCCACCATCTTCACGACCATGGACCGCGAGGTCCCGGTGCGGGTCACCGTGCCGAAGCAGTACGCGCAGCCGGCCCAGTGGGCCAACGAGTTCTCCGACATCGTGGTGAAGACCGACAAGTCGGTCACCGCCGGCGTCCCGAGCGGTTGCGCCTAGTCGATGAGACCGACGCTGCACGTGATCGCCTGGCCCGGTCCGGGGCGGCTGGCGACGATGGCGCACCCGCGTGGCGGCGACTGGCTGGCCGACGAGATGACCGGCCTGGCAGCGGCCGGCGTCGATGTCTTCGTCTCGGCGCTGACCTGGGAGGAGGATCGCCGGCTCGGGCTCACCGAGGTGGCGGCCGCCGCCTCGGCGGCCGGCATCGAGTTCCTCTCGTTTCCGATCGCCGACCGGGGCATCCCGCGGGCCGGCGACATGACCGACATTGACGTCGTGACCCTCGGCGTCCGGCTGGCCGCGCACGTCCGGGCGGGCCGCTTCGTGGTGACGCAGTGTTTCGCCGGCATCGGCCGCTCGACCCTGCTGGCCTGCGCCACGCTGGTGATGCTGGGCGTGTGCCCGGAGCCGGCGCTGGAGCTGGTGGCGCAGGCGCGTGGCCTGCCGGTCCCGGACACCGAGGCCCAGCGCGACTGGCTTTACGCGTTCGCGCTGAACCACGGCGGTTGAGCGAGCCCCGGCAGTCTCAGGTGGCGCCCCGTCGGATGGCGACGTCGCGCAGCTCCCGCTGGTACAGCAGGGTGGCGAGCGCCGTCACCGCCAGCGTGATCAGCACCGCCGCCGCGTAGGGCACGAACCGCACGTCGAAGCCGCCCTCCTCGTTGACGCCGAGCAGGGCTTCCGCCGCCCCCACCGGCAGCACGGCGAGCGGAAGCAGCGCCAGCCCACCCCAGGCGCCGAAGCGGTAGAAGCCCGCGCTGGCCGCCCCGCCGGTCGCCAGGAACGCCAGTGCGGCGGGCAGGACGTGACCGAACTCGCGCAGCGCGGTGCCGAACGACGTGGCCGGATATCCCACCGGCAGCGGACCGCCGAGGCTCATCAGCAGCTGCTCGCCCGCGTGCCCGAGCGGCACGGCGGCGGCGAACAGGACGGCCACCAGCACCCCGGCGATCGCCGCCCCGGCCAGGAAGTCGTGCCGGGTGACGCCGTTGGCGACGAACTGCCGCAGGTGCAGGCTGACCAGCAGCACCCCGACCACGCCGAGCCAGTACTTCGCGGCCGCGCCGGCGATGACCAGCCAGAGGCTGAAGGTCGGCTCGGTGAGCATGGTCACCACCGTCATGCCGATGCCCACGCAGAAGATCATCGTGGCCCAGAACCACAGGGCGACGGGCCGGTAGATGCGGAGCAGGTTGAGGGCTACGAGCCGGCGTGGGCTCATCGCAGTGCCTCCGTTCGGCGGGTGCCGTCGGCGGCACCGGAGGTGAGATGGACGAAGAGGTCCTGGACGCCGACCGGGGCCAGGGTGAGCCCGGCCGCCCGGGCCCGGGTGGCCTCGTCGTCGTCCAGCGCGCCATAGAGGGTGGCCTGCCGGACACCGCCCAGGCTCTGCTCGCTCAGCACGGTGCGCCCGGCGACGAACGCGTCGACCGCCGCGACCGGCCCGGTGACGGCGACCCCACGGGCCTTGAAGGTTTCGGTGTCCTCGTGCAGCAGCAGCCGGCCCCGGTCGATGACGATCACCTGCTCGAACAGGCCGGCCACCTCATCGATGAGGTGGGTGGACAGGATGATCGTGCGCGGGTGGGCCAGATAGTCGGCGAGCAACTCGCGGTAGAACGCCGCCCGCGCGCCGGCGTCCATGCCGAGGTAGACCTCGTCGAGGATGGTCAGCGGGGCCCGCGCGGCCAGCCCGAGCACCACGCCGAGGCTCGACCGCTGCCCCCGCGACAACGCCGAGACCCGCTTGCGGCGGTCCAGCTCGAAGACGTCGACCAGGTGCTCGGCGTAGTCAGCGGCGAAGCTCGGGCGCAGCCGGGCGGCGAAGTCGAGGACCTTGGCGATCCGGTCCTGCTCGGTGACGTCGAGGCTGTCGCGGATGAACGCGATGTCGCGCACGAGCGCCCGGTTCTCGAAGGGGTCGGCACCGTCGAACCGCACCGTGCCGGCGGTGGCCCGGCGGTAGGACGCGAGGACGCTGAGCAGACTGGTCTTGCCGGAGCCGTTGCGCCCGAGGAGCCCGTAGATCTTGCCGGGCTCGAGGTCGAGGGTGAGGCCGTCGACCGCGACGGTGTCGCCGTAGCGGACGGTGAGGTCGCGCAGGGAGATCATCGCGGGCCGTCCTTCAGGAATGCCACGATCTCGTCGATGTCGACGCCGACCATCCGGGCCTCGGCGAGCATCGGGGCGACCACGTCGGCGAAGAACCGCTCGCGGCGCTGGTCGCGCAGCCGGGCGCGGGCGTCCGGGCTGACGAACATGCCGATCCCGCGCTTCTTGTAGAGCACGCCCTCGTCGACCAGCTGGGCGAAGCCCTTGGCCGCCGTGGCGGGGTTGATCTGGTAGAACGCCGCGTACTGATTGGTGGACATGACCTGTTCGCCCTCCTTGAGCGTCCCGCTCAGGACGTCGTCCTTGATGCCGTTGGCGATCTGCTGATAGATGGGACTGCGGTCGTGGAACACGACAGCCTCCCTAGTTCTGCGGTTCATTACTCATGTAACGAACCATAGAGCCAGCGCGGCCCGCGCGCAACGTCGGATTCGGGACCGTCGGATTCGGGGCCGTCGGATTCGGGGCCGTCGTGTGCGGGTCAGCCGGCGGTGAAGGTCTGCGGCAGGGCCCCGGCCTCCCACAGCTCGTCGAGGTGCGCGAGGAAGCCGACCAGGCTGCGCTCCAGCTCGCGACGCTCGGCCGGGGACAGCATGGCGAGCGGGTCGGAGAAGACCAGACCCTCCGGGTGCCTGGCCCGGGTGCCGACGAACTTGCGGCAGGCGGTGCACCAGACGTAGCTGACCAGGGTCGGGCGCCGGGCGTTCTCGGGCGCGGTCACGTACGCCCGCACGCTGCGCCGGCCGCAGGACGGGCACTCCCGCTCACCGGGCCGGACGAACAGGCTCTCCCCCTGCGCCAGCGCCGTTATCTGATCCCCGCTGAAGCTGCTCCACGCCATGGCCGCAGACCGTAGTAGCCGTTCTCAGGCCGCGTCGAGCGCGGCCGTCAGGTCGGCGACGAGATCCGGCGCGTCCTCGATGCCGCAGGAGAGCCGGAGGAAGCCGGGCGCGGTGTCGTCGCCCCACTGCGCGCGCCGGTCGGCGGTGGTGTGCAGGCCGCCGAACGAGGTGGCGGCGAAGACCAGCTCGGCGGCGGCCAGGAACCGGCCCACCCGCTCGGCGCTGCCCAGGTCGAAGGAGATGATGCCGGGGATGCGGCGCATCTGCGCGGTCGCGATCGGGTACGACGGATCGGTGGCGAGCCCCGGGAAACGCACCCCGTGCACGTCGTCGCGGCCGGCCAGGAACTCGGCCAGCACCACGGCGTTCCCGCTCTGCCGGGCCAGCCGCAGATCCAGGGTGGCCAGCGAACGGTGGGCCAGCCAGGCGTCGAACGCCCCCGGCACCGCACCGGTCTGCGCCCGCCAGGTGGTGACCTTGGCCAGCAGCTCCTCGTCGTTGGTGGCCACGTAGCCCAGCAGCACATCGGAGTGGCCGGTCAGCGCCTTCGTGCCGGAGGCCACCACCAGGTCGGCGCCCAGCTCCAGCGGGCGCTGGCCGAGCGGCGTCGGCGTGGTGTTGTCCACCGCTACCAGCGCACCGGCGGCGTGCGCCGCGGCCGCGACCGTACGGATGTCGCAGACGTCCAGGCCCGGGTTGGCCGGCGTCTCCAGCAGCACGAGCCGGACCCCTTCGAACGACGGGTACGGCCCCGCGGTCGGCACCAGCAGTGTCCGCACCCCGAGGCCGCGCAGCGTGCCCTCGGCGAACGCGCGCACGGTGAAGTAGCCGTCCGACGGCAGCGCCACCGTGTCGCCGGCGCGCAGCGTCGAGAGCAGCAACGCGGTGATCGCCGCCTGCCCGCTCGCGAAGGCCAGCGCGGATCCGCCCTCCAGCTCACCGATGGCCCCTTCGAGCGCGCGGCGGGTGGGGTTGTCGGGGCGCCCGTACCCGTTGACTCCCGGGCCGTCGACCGGATCCAGGTGGTACGGCGCCGCGAACACCGGGCCCGGCAGGAACGGCTCGCCCGGCACCGGCTCGGGCAGCCCGGCGTGCACGACCCGGGTCCCGTCCCCCGCGAAGGTCATTCCGGCTTCATCTCCCGGCCCATGAGCAGCTTCACGGCCACCCGGGGATCCACGCCCTCGTGGCACACCCGCTCCACCTGCTCGGTGATCGGCATCTCGACGTGGTGCGCGTGGGCCAGGTCCCGGATGGCCAGGCAACTCTTGACGCCCTCGGCGGTCTGCCGGGCGGCGCGCTGCGCCTCCTCCAGCGACTCGCCGCGGCCCAGGTGCTCGCCGAAGGTCCGGTTGCGCGACAGCGGCGACGAGCACGTGGCGACCAGGTCACCCAGCCCGGCCAGGCCGGCGAAGGTCATCGGGTCGGCGCCCAGCGCCACCCCGAGCCGGGCCGTCTCGGCCAGCCCGCGGGTGATCAGCGAGGCCTTGGTGTTGTCACCCATGCCCATCGCCGTGGCCATCCCGTACGCGAGCGCGATGACGTTCTTGACCGCACCGCCCAGCTCGCACCCGATGACGTCGTCGCTCGTGTACGGCCGCAGGTAGGGCAGCGCGATGGCCTGCTGCACGAGCTGCGCCCGGTCGGGGTCGGTGCCGGCCACCACGGTCGCGGCCGGCTGCTCGGCGGCGATCTCGGGCGCCAGGTTGGGCCCGGAGACCACCACCACCCGGTCCATGTCGACCCGGGCGGTCTCCACGATGACCTGGCTCATCCGCTTGGTCGTGCCGAGCTCGATGCCCTTCATCAGCGAGACCAGGGTCGAGTCCGGCGGCAGGTGACCGGCCCAGTCGGCGAGGTTGCCGCGCAGCGTCTGCGACGGCACCGCCAGGAAGACCAAGCTGGCCCCGTCGAGGGCGGCGGCGAGGTCGCTGGTGGCGGTGACCCGATCGGGCAGCTTGACGCCGGGCAGCGCCGTCTCGTTGATGCCGTCCGCCCGGATGGCGGCGGCCACCGACTCGCGGCGGGCCCACATGGTCACCCCCGCGCCCGCGTCCGCCAGGATCTTCGCGAACGCCGTACCCCAGGCGCCCGCGCCCAGCACCGCCGCGCGCCTCATGCTCCGCCGTCTTTCCGCATGTCCTCGTGACCCTCGCTTCGCTCGCCCACGCCGTCTGTTCCGGTGTTCCAGGTGCGGCGCGACACCTGGTAGAGCGGGGGTGGCTGCTCATCGCGCAACTCGGCGAGCAGATCCCGGGTCGCCAGCTGGATGGCCTCGGTCATCTGCTCCAGCACCGCGCGGGTGGGCGCCTCCCGCTGCCAGCGGCTGAGGTCGACCGGCTTGCCCGCGCTCACCCGCACCGGCACCCGGCGGCCCAGCGAGACCTTGCCGGTCCGGACGTCGTGCACCTGCTGGGCGCCCCACGTCGCCATCGGCACGACCGGGGCGCCGGTGACCAGCGCCAACCGGGCCGCGCCGGTCTTGCCCCGCATCGGCCACAGGTCGGGCTCGCGGGTGGTCGTGCCCTCGGGATAGATCACCACCACGCCGCCCTGGTGCAGGGCGTCGATGAGCGAGTCGAGGGACTTCACCGCCTCCACACTGCCGCGTTCCACCGGGATCTGCTGGGTCTTGCGGAGCATGAAGCCGACGAACGGGACCCGCCAGATGCTGGCCTTGGCCAGGAACCGCGGCCACCGCCCGGAGTCGTAGATGAAGTGCGCGACCAGCAGCGGGTCGAACTGGGACATGTGATTCGGCGTGACGATGAAACCGCCGCCGGGCGGCAGGTTCTCCACCCCGGTCCAGGTGCGCTTCGTCCAGACGCGCAGAGCGGGCAGCACCAGCCAGACCGCGAGCCGTCGCCAGAATCCGAGCTTGCGCCCCGCCACGGTGCCTCCCTGCTCCCCGCGGCGGGCCCCGCGCCGCCGTCCCCCAGGCCTCGCACGAAATCATGCCTGCTCGGGGTCGTCCTAGCCAGGGCGGGGCCCGCCCGGCGAGCGGTGGCAGGATTGTCGGCGTGTCAGGAGCGGACTGGACGGCGGTCATTCCCGTCAAGCGCCTCAGCGCGGCCAAGAGCCGGCTGCGGGGCGCAGTCGCCGACGCCCGGCACGAGGAGCTCGCCCTGGCGATGGTCCGGGACACGGTAGCCGCGGTCCGGGCCTGCGCGGCGGTGGGCGATGTGCTGGTCGTCACGGACGACCCGGCCGCCGTGGCCGCGGTGACGGCCCTGGGCGCCCGGTCGGTGCCGGACCGGCCCGGCGCCGGCCTGAACGCGGCCATGCGCTTCGGTGCCGACCTGGTCGCCGGCCTCACCCGGCGCCGGGCCGTGCTCACCGGCGACCTGCCCGCGCTGCGCCCCGCCGAGCTCGGCGAGGCCCTGGCGGCCGCCGGGCCGGGCCGCAGCTTCGTCGCCGACGCGGCCGGCACCGGCACGGTGCTGCTGGCCGCGGGCGTGGGCACCGCCCTGGATCCGCGCTTCGGGGTCGGCTCGGCCGGGGCGCACGCCGCCTCGCGCGCCCGGCCGCTCGCCGGGGCGTGGCCGGGGCTGCGGCAGGACGTCGACACCGCCGACGATCTGCGCGGGGTGCTCGCCCTGGGCGCCGGCGAGCACACCTGCGAGCTGCTGCGTGATCTCGGACTCATCGCGGAATGCGGCTTCACCGGTGTGCCCGGCGGCCCGCCCCGGTAGCGTTCGGGGCATGCAGGGCACCGTGGCGACGTTCGACGCAGACACCCACACCGGCACGCTGCTCCTGGACGACGGCAGCGAGCTGGCTTTCCCGGCCGCGGCGTTCGACGCCTCCGGTCTGCGCCTGCTCCGCCTGGGGCAGCGTGTGACGATCTCCGCCGGCCCGGACGGCGCGGTGAGCAAGGTCGAACTTCCTGGAATCAGGTGAGCTTCGTTCATTTCCCGTTCACCCTGAACGGGCGATGATGGACCGATGACCACGCCGCCCCGGACACCCGACACGACCGTGCCCGCTGCGGCTCGCCGCCGCGGCCCCAACGGGCGGTTCGTGCCGAGCACGGAAGAGACCGCCAGCACCGACCCGAGCAGCACCGACCCGAGCAGCACGAAGATCGCCGACGCGACCGCCATCGAGCCGACGGAGCCCGCCGTGACAACCGCCGCCACCGTGGACGACGACACCACCGCGACCGACCCCGAGCTGCCCGAGCTGCCCGAGCTGCCGGAGGACAGGTTCCTCAACCGCGAGCTGTCCTGGCTCGACTTCAACGCCCGGGTGCTGGCGCTGGCCGAGGACCCCGGCACCCCGCTGCTGGAGCGGGCCAAGTTCCTGGCCATCTTCGCCGGCAACCTGGACGAGTTCTACATGGTCCGGGTCGCCGGCCTCAAGCGCCGGCTCAAGGCCGGCCTGCCGATGCGCGGCGGCGACCGTTCGTCGCTGCGCCACCAGCTGGAAATGATCACCGAGCGCGCCGCCGACCTGGTCACCCGGCACGCCGCCTGCTTCGGCGAGGAGGTCCGCCCGAAGCTGTCGGCCGAGGGCATCGAGCTGGTCAGCTGGGCCGAGCTGGACGCGCCGGAGCGCGAGCGGCTGCGCACGTACTTCCGCGAGCAGGTCTTCCCGGTGCTGACCCCGCTCGCGGTCGACCCCGCGCACCCGTTTCCCTACATCTCCAGCCGTTCGCTGAATCTGGCCGTCGCCCTGCGCGACCCGGCCGGCAACGGCGCCGAGCTGTTCGCCCGGATCAAGGTGCCGAACAACGTGCCGCGCTTCGTCACCGTCCAGAACGACGGCCGCGGCGCGCGCTTCCTGCCCGTCGAGGAGCTCATCGCCGCCCACCTGGACCAGCTCTTCTCCGGCATGCGGATCCTGGAATGGCACCTGTTCCGGGTCACCCGCAACGCCGAGTTGGAGGTCGACGAGGACCGCGACGAGGACCTGCTGCAGGCCCTCGAACGCGAGCTGGCCCAGCGCCGCTTCGGCCCACCGGTGCGGCTGGAGGTGGCCGCCTCGATCAGCGACCACGTCCTCGACCTGCTCAGCCGCGAGCTGGAGATGGACAGTCAGGACGTCCTGCGGGTGCCCGGCCTGCTCGACCTGTCGGGCCTGTGGCAGGTCTTCGGCGAGTGCGACCGCGACGACCTCAAGGACCGGCCGTTCGTGCCGTCGACCCACCCGCAGCTGGCCGACGGCGAGGTGCCGCGCAGCGTCTTCAACCGGCTGCGCGAGTGCGACATCCTCGTGCACCACCCGTACCACTCGTTCTCCACCAGCGTGCAGCGCTTCATCGAGCAGGCCGCCGCCGACCCCAACGTGCTGGCCATCAAGCAGACCCTCTACCGCACCAGCGGCGACTCGCCGATAGTGGACGCCCTGGTCGACGCCGCCGCCGCCGGCAAGCAGGTGGTCGTGCTGGTCGAGGTGAAGGCCCGCTTCGACGAGGTGGCGAACATCGCCTGGGCCCGCACCCTGGAGCGGGCCGGCTGCCACGTGGTCTACGGCCTGGTCGGTCTCAAGACACACTGCAAGACCTCCCTGGTGGTGCGCCAGGAGGGCAACCAGATCCGCCGCTACTGCCACATCGGCACGGGCAACTACCACCCGAAGACGGCCCGGCTCTACGAGGACTTCGGCATGCTCACCGCCGATCCCGAGGTCGGCGCGGACGTCACCGATCTGTTCAACGTGCTCACCGGTTACAGCCGGCAGACGGCCTTCCGGCGGCTGCTGGTGGCTCCGCACGGCGTCCGGGCCGGGCTGATCGAGCGGATCGAGGAGCAGGCCGACATCGCCCGCGCGGGCGGCCAGGGCCTGGTCCAGTTCAAGGTGAACTCGCTGGTCGACGAGGAGACCTGCGACGCGCTCTACCGGGCCTCGCAGGCCGGCGTCCGGATCGACCTGGTCATCCGGGGCATGTGCGCGCTGCGCCCGGGGGTGCCGGGGCTGTCGGACAACATCCGGGTCCGCTCGATCGTCGGCCGGTTCCTGGAGCACTCGCGGGTGTTCCGGTTCGGCGCCGGCGACGACGGGGAATACTGGATCGGCTCGGCCGACCTCATGCACCGCAACCTGGACCGCAGGGTGGAGGCGCTGGTCCGGGTGACCCTGCCGTCCGCGCAGGCCGACATGCGCAACGTCCTCGAGCGGTCGATGAGTGACGAGAGCGAGGGCTGGGATCTGGCCGGCGACGGCACCTGGCACCGGCGCAGGTTCGCGCCGTCGGAGCCGCACATCCACCTGCAGGAGGCACTGCTGCGCCGGGTCATCGGCAAGGCGGGCTGAATTGGCCACGGACCAGGTCCGCGCCGCCGGCGCTGTCCTCTGGCGCCCGGCGGCGAACGGCGCGACCGGCATCGAGATCTGTGTGGTGCACCGGCCGTACCGCGCCGACTGGAGCCTGCCCAAGGGCAAACTCGACGCGGCCGAGCACCCGCTCGCGGCGGCGGTCCGCGAGGTGCTGGAGGAGACGGGCGTGCGCGGGGAGCCGCAACTCCGGCTGCCCGAGGTGGCCTACACGCTGCCGGACGGCGTACCGAAGACGGTCGAGTTCTGGTTGATGCGGGCCGCGGCCGGCCCGGCGGCGGACCCGATGGACCCGACCGAGGTGGACGCCGTGCGCTGGCTCGCGCCGGCCGACGCGGTCGAGCGGCTGACCTATCCGGACGACCGGCGGCTGGTCGAGCACGTGGCGGCCCTGCCCCCGGTCACCGCCGTCACGGCCCTGATCCGGCATGCCCACGCGGGCAAGCGCAGCGAGTTCGACGGCAACGACGCGCTGCGGCCGATCGACGCCGACGGCCGCGCCGAGGCGGAGACGATGGGACTGGTGGTGTCGCTGCTGGCGCCGCGGCGGCTCTTCGCGGCCACCCCGCTGCGGTGCAAGCAGACCTTCGAACCGCTGGCCGCGAGGTTGAGCCTGCCGATCGTGGCGGACTCGGTGTTCGCGGAGCCCGCCGACCTGGACGACGTGCCGGCCCGGGCGAAGGCGGCCGCGGCCCGGCTGACCGAGCTGCGCGCCGGCCCCCGGGCCGCGGTGTGCAGCCAGGGCAAGGTGATTCCGTCGATGCTGGCGATGCTGGCGGGCGCCGAGGACGGGGAGCCCTACCGGACGCCCAAGGGCACCGGTTGGATCCTCACGTGGTCCGGCGACCGGCTCCTGGCGCTGAGCCGGATCTAGGCCGCGCGGCGGCGCCCGGCCCTGACCCGGCGGGCGGCGTCTGCGAGTCCGCGCGCCAGTAGCCGACCAGCCCGCCGGTGAGCCAGCGGGCCCGCCACAGCTCGTCGGCCCGGGGCTCCCAGTCCCGCAGCGGCAGCAACGCGACCCGCCAGGACAGCAGGCTGGCGACGTACCAGCCGTAGAGCGGCAGGATGCCGAGCAGCACGTCGCGGCGCCGGTAGGAGCCGTACGGGCCCAGCGCGAACACCGCCAGGCCGCTCCAGCCACAGGTGATCAGCCAGTCCAGCAGCCCCCAGCCGGTCCAGTGCTCGGCCAGGTCGCCGAGGGTCCAACCGGGCACCACGGCGCCGGCGAAGACGGCCGCGGCGATCAGCGCCCTGCTGACGAGGCCACGCGGGCCGGCGGTTCTGCGCTCCATGCTGCGGACCGTAGGCCGGATGGCCGCTGTGGCGCCGGGACACGCGAAGGGCGTCCACCGTACGGGTGGACGCCCTTCGTCTCTCAGCGTGCCGCTGAGCGGCCGTAAACGGCCCTGGAATCAGCGGGTCTTGCGTGCCGTGCTGGTGGTGCGCGCGGTGGTGGCCTTGCTGGCCGGGGTGGCCTTGGTGGCCGCCGTGGTCTTGCGGGCGGTCGCCTTCTTGGCCGGAGCGGCCTTGGTCGCCGCGGCCTTGGTGGCCGTGGCCTTGGTCGCCGTGCCCGCGGCCTTGGTGGCCGTGGCCTTGGTCGCCGTGGCCTTGGTGGCGGTGGACTTAGCCGCCGCCGTCTTGGTAGCGGTCGCCTTGGCCGGAGCGGCCTTGGTCGCCGTGGCCTTGGTCGCCGTCTTCTTCGCCGGCGTGGCCGTGGTCGTGTCGCTGGCCAGGGTCTTGGCCGCCGCCGTCTTGGTGGCTGCCTTGGCCGGCGCTGTCTTGGTCGCCAGCGTCTTCGCCGCCGCCGTCTTGGTAGCGGTCGCCTTGGCCGGAGCGGCCTTGGTCGCCGTGGCCTTGGTCGCCGTCTTCTTCGCCGGCGTGGCCGTGGTCGTCTTGCTGGCCAGGGTCTTGGCCGCCGCCGTCTTGGTGGCTGCCTTGGCCGGCGCTGTCTTGGTCGCCAGCGTCTTCGCCGCCGCCGTCTTGGTGGCGGTCGACTTTGCCGGAGCGGCCTTGGTGGCGGTGGACTTAGCCGCCGCCGTCTTGGTAGCGGTCGCCTTGGCCGGAGCGGCCTTGGTCGCCGCGGACTTCACTGCCGCCGTGGTCTTCTTCGCCGCGGTGGCCTTGGCCACCTTGCCGCTTGCGACCATCTCCCGGAATCCGGTTCCGGGCTTGAAAGCGGGGACGGACGTCTTCTTCACCTTGACCGGTTCGCCGGTGCGCGGATTGCGCGCGGTACGGGCATTGCGCGCCCGCTTCTCGAAGACTCCGAAACCGGTAATGGCAACGCGATCGCCCTTGGTGACGGCGTTCTGTACCTCGCTGATCACCGCATCCAGCGCTGCCGTCGCCGTCTTCCGGTCCCCCAGTCGGGCGGCGAGCGCCTCGACGAGCTCTGCCTTGTTCACTGGTTTCCTCCCGAACGTGAGAACTGGCCCAATGCGAGCCATTCTGCGCGCACCGTATGCCCTCTGACCAGCAGACACAAACATCTAAGCGAAAAAAAACCCTTGTGTCGTAACGATTCTGCCCCCATCGGGAACCCGATGGGGGCAGAAAAGCGTGCGACAGCAAGGGAAACAGGCTCAGACGACCACTGGTTTGAAGGTTGGGCGAGACTTCTCGTACGTGGTGATCGTCTCCTCGTGGCGCAGGGTCAGTCCGATGTCGTCGAGACCCTCCAACAGCCGCCAGCGACTGAAATCGTCGATCGGGAAGGTCCAGACGGCGTCATCCACGCGCACCTGGCGCTGTTCCAGATCGACGGTGATCTGCTTGTCCGGCTCGCTCTCCGCGAGATCCCAGAGAGCTTCGACGGCCTTCTGGTCGAGCTGGACGGGCAGCAGACCCTCCTTGAGGGCATTGCCGCGGAAGATGTCGCCGAAGCGGGCCGCGATGACGACCTTGAAGCCCCAGTCCCGCAGCGCCCAGACGGCGTGCTGGCGCGAGGAGCCGGTGCCGAAGTTGGGCCCGGCCACCAGGATCGTCGCGCCCGCGTGCGCGGGGTTGTTGAGCACGAAGGCCGGATCGTCGCGCCAGGCGCTGAACAGCCCGTCCTCGAAGCCGGTCCGGGTGACCCGCTTGAGGTAGACGGCCGGGATGATCTGGTCGGTGTCTACATCGGAGCGGCGCAGCGGCATGACCGTGCCGGCGTGGGTGGTGAACTTGTCCATGGGTGCTGCTCCCCCTCAGAGGTCTGCCGGGGCGGCCAGCTTGCCGACCACGGCGGTGGCGGCGGCGACCTGCGGCGAGACCAGATGGGTACGCCCACCGCGGCCCTGCCGGCCCTCGAAGTTGCGGTTGGACGTGGAGGCGGCGCGCTCACCGGGGCTGAGCGTGTCCGGGTTCATGCCCAGGCACATCGAGCACCCGGCGAAGCGCCACTCGGCGCCCGCGTCGGTGAAGACCTTGTCCAGCCCCTCGGCCTCGGCGGCCGCGCGCACCTGGAACGAGCCGGGGACGATCATCATCCGGACGCCCTCGTGCACCTGGTGCCCGCGCAGCACGTCGGCCGCGGCCCGCAGGTCCTCCAGGCGCCCGTTGGTGCAGGAGCCCACGAAGACCACGTCCACCGCGACGTCCTTGAGCCGGGTGCCGGCCGCGAGGTCCATGTATTCCAGCGCGCGGCGGGCGGCGTTGCGGTCCGATTCCTCGACGAACTCCTCGGGATCCGGCACCACACCGTCGAGCGCGGCACCCTGACCCGGGTTGGTGCCCCAGGTGACGAAGGGACTGATCGTGGCGGCGTCGATGTGGATCTCGGTGTCGTACTCGGCGCCCTCGTCGGTGGGCAGGGTCTTCCAGTACTCGACCGCGGCGTCCCACTCGGCACCCTTGGGCGCGTGGTCGCGGCCCTTCAGGTACGCGAAAGTGGTCTCGTCCGGCGCGATCATGCCGGCCTTGGCGCCCCACTCGATGGACATGTTGCAGATGGTCATCCGGCCCTCCATGGAGAGCCCGCGGATGGCCTCGCCGCGGTATTCCACGATGTGGCCGTTGCCGCCGCCGGTGCCGGTCTGGGTGATCAGCGCCAGGATCAGATCCTTGGCCGAGACACCGGGACGCAGCTCGCCGCTGACCACGACCGCCATCGTCTTCGGCTTGGCCTGCGGCAGCGTCTGGGTGGCCAGCACGTGCTCGACCTCGCTGGTGCCGATGCCGAAGGCCAGCGCGCCGAACGCGCCGTGGGTCGCGGTGTGCGAGTCGCCGCAGACGATCGTGGTGCCGGGCTGGGTGAGGCCGAGCTGCGGGCCGATCACGTGCACGATGCCCTGGTCCTCGTTGCCGAGCGAGCGGATCTGCACGCCGAACTCGGCGCAGTTCTTGCGCAGCGTCTCGATCTGGGTCCGCGAGACGGTGTCGAGGATCGTCATCAGGTCGCCGCGGCGGGTGTTGAACGCCGGATCCGCGTAACCCGTAGGAGTGTTGTGGTCCTCGGTCGCCAGCGTGAGGTCGGTGCGGCGGACCTTACGACCGGCCAGTCGCAACCCGTCGAAGGCCTGCGGACTGGTCACCTCGTGCAGCAGGTGCAGGTCGATGTAGAGCAGATCAGGCTCGCCGTCGGCGGACCGCACCACATGGTCGTCCCAGACCTTTTCGGCCAGGGTCCTGGGTTTCCCCTGATCGGGAGTGACTCCCACCATCTGGACATCCTAAATTCTGGGAGGTATGTTTCGGCTTGTGGGACACAGTATGAGCGGTGTCGGCGTTCTCGACAAGGCGGTGGTCATCCTCGCGGCCTGTGTCGACGGCGCCAGCCTTGCCGAATTAGTCGACCGGACCAAGCTGCCGCGGGCGACCGCGCACCGGCTGGCCCAGGCCCTGGAGATCCACCGGATGCTGGTCCGCGACACCCAGGGCCGCTGGCGGCCCGGGCCACGGCTGGGCGAGCTCGCGAACGCGGCGCCGGACGTGCTGCTGACGGCGGCCGAGCCGCTGCTGTCGGCGCTGCGGGATGCCACCGGCGAGAGCGCCCAGCTCTACCTGCGCCGGGCGGACGAGCGGATCTGCGTCGCCGCCGCCGAGCGCGCGAGCGGTCTGCGCGACACCGTGCCGGTCGGCTCGGTGCTGCCGATGGTGGCCGGCTCCGCGGCCCAGATCCTGCTCGCCTGGGAGCCACCCGAGGCGGTGATGCCGCTGCTGCCACGATGCAAGTTCACCGGCCGCACGCTGGCCGAGGTGCGCCGGCGCGGCTGGGCGCAGAGCGTCGCGGAACGCGAGCCCGGTGTGGCCAGCGTCTCAGCGCCGATCCGGGACCGGACGGGCCGGGTCATCGCGTCGATCTCAATAAGCGGTCCGATCGAACGACTCGGCCGCCGCCCGGGCGAACGGCACGCGATGGCGGTGGTCCGCGCGGGCCAGCGACTCAGCGGGCTTTAGAGGATCAGCGGCCTTTAGGGGATCAGCGGCCTTTAGGGGATCAGCGGCTGGCCTACGGGGTCCAGACCGCGTTGTCGTGGGCGAAGACGACGCGGGCCGGGTCGAAGCCCAGCAGGCGCTCGATCCAGGCCGGCGTGATCGGCAGCGGCGCCTCGGCGCCGTCCGCGGCGGCCCGCCGGGCGAGCACGTCCGCGGTGAAGCCGACCGCGTGGTCGTGGCTCTGCCCCGCGACGATCACCGTGCCGTCGCCGCGGCGGACCACCAGGGACTGATGGCCGGGAGTGTGCCCGGGAGTGGGCACGATCACCACGCCGGGCAGGATCTCGGCCTCCCCGTCCAGCTCGACGTAGACCGCGCCCGGGCTGTCGATCAGCCACGGCAGCGTGTGGTCCTCGACGGTACGGGCGATGTCGAGCTCGATCCGCTGGGTGTAGATCGGCCGGCCGGGCAGCGCCGGGTTGCCGCCGCTGTGGTCGAAGTGCAGGTGGCAGTTGACCACGTGGCGAATGTCCTCCGGCCGGGCGCCGGCGGCCTTCAGCGCCTCCGGCAGGGGCACCCGGCGCGGACGGTAGTGCGCGTCCACATCCGGGTCTCCGCCCATGCCCGTGTCGACCAGCAGCAGGCCCTCCGGATGCTCGACGAGGTAGCCGAGGCAAGGCTCGACCCGGGGCGATCCGGTGCCGGTCTCCGACGCCGGGCGGATGAAGTAGCCGAAGTCGACGCGTCGCACGTTGATGTCCGTCACCCGGCCCAGTCTGCCGTCCCGCGCCCTCCCGCAGCGGCCCGGCGACTACGCCCAGAGCAGACAAAAGCGGCCCGTGTCATCGACACGAGCCGCTTGCTGCTTGTAGCCCCGAAGGGATTCGAACCCTCGCTACCGCCTTGAGAGGGCGGCGTCCTAGGCCGCTAGACGACGGGGCCAAGAACTTTCCGAACTGCCTTGCTGCTTCCGCTTCTCGCTTGAGCAACGGTGCGGAACCCTACCAGATTTCCAGCACCACCACCCTCGCGGGAGTCGGTAGCGCTGGGGTACCAGGACTCGAACCTAGACTAACTGGACCAGAACCAGTCGGGCTGCCAATTACCCCATACCCCATTGGTACGGCGTCCCGTACCGATTGGAAACTCTACCCGAGCCCATGGTGGCAACCAAATCGGGTTACCAACCAGCGTTTCCGTGACCCCGTGACTACCGGAACATGTCTGCGTTGTCCCGCGCCCACGCGGCGAAGGTGGTGCCGGGCCGGCCGGTCAGTTCCGCCACAGTCCGCACCGCCGCCTGCGGATGGACGGCCAGCTGGCGCAGCCCGTCGGCGTACCAGGCACCGTACTCACCCATCGCGATGGTGAGCTGCTCGACCAGTTCGTCGTGCGGCAGGTCGACGTAGGTGAGCTCGCGGCCCAGCGCCGCACCGATCGCCAGCACCCGCTCGCGCCGGGTCAGCGACTCCGGGCCGGTCAGCTCGTACGAGCGACCCTCGTGGCCGTCCTCCAGCAGGCACCGGGCCGCGACGGCCGCGATGTCCTCCAGCGCGATGGGAGCGTTGGCGGCGTCGCCGTAGCCGTCGCGCACCACGTCACCGGCGGCGATCTGCGCCGACCAGAGGCCGGAGTTCGTCATGAACTCACCGGGCTCCAGGTGCACGAACGGCACCCCGCACTCCTCGACGCCGTCCTCGATCACCTGCCAGTGGTCACCCTTGGCGCCCGCCATGTCGACGATCCGCCGTACCCCCGCGGCCGCGGCCAGCCGGCACACCTGCGCGTTGGTCTCCACCAACGGCGCGAGGTACATCCGGTCGATGCCCGTCAGGGCGGCCGGCAGCGTCTCGGGCCGGCCGAGATAGCCACGGACGGCCTCGACCT
>NZ_QHHV01000197.1:0-16804 GCF_003947245.1 Actinoplanes sp. ATCC 53533
AAAGCATCACGGCCTTGCACAGGGCCTGGCTGAACCAGTGTCCGGCCTGCGTGCTCGGCTGAGTGCGTTTCACCTCGGCGGCCCGGCGCGGGTCGGCGTAGCCGGTCGATGGCCAGCCCTTGACCTCGGCGCCGAGCTGCCGATTGCCCTTGATGGCCAGAACGTCCACGCCCGGCGCCTTCGTGGCCGTGTCCGCCGTGGCGGTGATCAACCACTCATGGTGCTGCAACGCGTCCACAAAGACCGCTTGGACGGCGCCTTCCCATGGCCACTGATGTGCGGTGTCCGCTGCTGCCGCTGATCCCGCGGCGGCGATGGCGCCTATCGCGCCCGACCTCGCTACCGGGCTGATGATCTCGAAGCCGAGTGCGGTCAGGTGACGCACTGCTGTTTGGCTGGTGAACTGCGCCCTGTTGATCCTGCTGGCCAGCTCGAACGCCTGCTTCACCGGGGAAGGTCGCGCTCTCGATGCGCACCGCGTGCGCTCGAACGGGTTCTGGTGGCATACCTCGAGTCCGCTCGATCACCGTTTGGGCGTCGAGACTGTGCTCCTGGCCGTTCAGCAAGAACCGCACGTGGCCTCCCGAATCAGGATCCGAGCCTATCGGCTGCTCGCCGAGGTCCCCGGCGGCCGGCTGCGCGCGCTGCCGGCTCGTTGCCGGTCATAAGGGCACAGAAAAGCGTGAATCTGCCCCACTGACTGCGTCCGGTGGACCGGGGGCACGACGGCGCACAAATATGATCTTCATGCCCAGCTACGACGTCAGCGCACACACCCCGGTGCCCCCGTCCACCGTCTACGCGATGGTTCGCGACGTTTCCCGGTGGGCCGAGTGGCAGTCGATCGAGTCGATCAATGCTGAGGACCCGCAGGCCCAGCCGGGTGATCTCGTCGGCACCGTCTGGGTTGCCCACAGCCACGGCGCCACCACGCGCCTCCAGATCACCGAACTCGTCCCGGACCGCCGGCTCGGCTATCTGTCGCTGACAGAATCGATCTTCCGGGACTACCGGGCGGCGTTCGACCTCACGCCCAGCGACTCCGGTGGCACAGACATCCGCTGGCATGCGACTTTCCGGCCGCGGGTGCCCGGCACCGGCTGGATCCTGGAGCGGTACATGCGCAGGACCTTCGCGGGGGTCGTCAACCGCCTCGCCCAGCAGGCAGGCATGCCGAAGAGTTGATCACCGGTTCCAGCGCTCGGCGGCGCTGCGTCAGGAAGTGCCTCCCGATTCGCCACCCGCGCCGGCGGTATCCGGTCGGAGGGAGCCGTTCCGGCGGCGCGGAGCCGGTGCCGGCTGCTCCGTGACTGGAAGAACAGGTGCGTCTCGACCCGGTAGTAGTCGCCGTAGGGCTATGGGGTCAGGTCTAAGTAGTCCAGGCCGCGGGCGTCCCGCGAGGGCGCATGCCGGATCGGATACTGCTGAGGGTCAGGGCGAGACCTGCTGTGCCTCGGTGGCGGCCCAGCTGGCGAGCAGGTCGAGCGCGTGCTGCGAGGGTGATCCCGGCTCGGCGGTGAAGATGAGCAGGGCCAGCCCGGGGTCCGAGGGCAGTTCGAGGACTTCGTAGGACAGGTCCAGGTCGCCGACGACCGGGTGGTGCAGCCGTTTGACTCCGGTGCGGTGCAGGCGTACGTCGTGGGTGGCCCAGCGGGCGCGGAACTCCTCGCTGCGGGTAGCAAGTTCCCCGATCAGGTCGGACAGAGCCTTGTCGTACGGGTTCGCGCCGGCCGCGGTCCGCAACGCCGCCACGGTGTCGCGGGCGGTGGTGTCCCAGTCGCGGTAGTAGTCGGCCGCACGCGGGTCGAGGAACCGGAACCGGGCGTGGTTGGCCGGACCGGCGGGGCTGTCGAACAGCGGCGAGTTCAGCGCCCGGCCCAGGCGGTTGGCCGCCACGATGTCGCCGCGGCCGTTGCCCACCCACGCGGGGGAGTGCTGGCTGTCCAGGATCTGCTGAATGATCGGGCGGACCCGCTGGGCGGCCGGCCGGCGGCGCAGAGTCGTGCTGGCATGGGCGGCCGACCGGGCCAGGTCGAACAGGTGCGCCCGTTCCGCCTCGTCCAGTCGTAGGGCACGGGCGACCGCGTCGAGCACGCTTTCCGAGGCGCCGCGGATGTTGCCGCGCTCCAGCTGGGTGTAGTACTCGACCGAGACACCGGCGAGCTGGGCGACCTCGCCGCGGCGAAGCCCGGCGACCCGGCGGGTGCCGGAGGTGGCAAGGCCGGCCTGCTCGGGGGTGACCTTGCCGCGGCGGGTGACCAGGAAGTCTCGTACCTCGCTGCGGTTGTCCATGCCGCCACGCTACGAGCCCGGACACGCCGCAGGGAGACGCTGCCAGCACCCCTTTCAGCGGGGTCTCCCTGTTTGCCGCTGTCGCGGGTTGCATGGCGCAAGTCATGCCCCTGTCGCGACAACGAGAAGGTGCTCAATGTCAGACAACAACAGCCGACGCCGATTCCTGGCGGGTGCGGCCGCCGTCGCGGCAACTCCCGCGGTGGCCGGCCTGGTCGGCCCCGCCACGGCCGCGCAAGCGTCAAGCCGTCCCGCCGGCAACGGCGCCCCGGCGCGCACAGCCACTACCCTGACCAGCCGCCGCCGGCTGGGCCGGCTCAAGGTCTCCAGCATCGGGCTCGGCTGCCAGACCATGCCCGGCCGGCTGTACGGGCCGGTCAGCAGCCGCGCGGACATGATCAAGATCATCCGGACCGCGGTCGACCAGGGCGTGACCTTCTTCGACACCGCTGAGGCGTACGGGCCGTTCGAGTCCGAGCGCATCGTCGGCGAGGCCCTGCGGCGGGTCCGTGACGACGTGGTGATCGCGTCGAAGTTCGGCTGGAACATCGACCCGGACACCGGCCAGCAGCTACCCGGCCTGAACAGCCAGCCCGCACACATCAAACGGGCCGTCGACGGCATGCTCAAGCGTTTGCGTACCGACCACATCGACCTGCTCTACCAGCACCGCGTCGACCCGCAGGTGCCGATCGAGTACGTGGCCGGCGCGGTCAAAGACTTGATCAAGGCCGGGAAGGTGCGGCACTGGGGGCTGTCCGAGCCGGGGCCGCAGACGGTACGCCGGGCGCATGCGGTGCATCCGCTGACCGCGATCCAGAACGAGTACAGCCTGATGTGGCGCGGGCCCGAGCAGCAGATCCTGCCGCTGTGTGCGGAGTTGGGGATCGGGTTCGTGTGCTGGGCGCCGCTGGCGTACGGGTTCACCACCGGCACGATCAACCCGTACACCCGGTTCGTCGAGGGTGACTTCCGGGCGTTCGTGCCGCGGCACTCGCCGGAGAACATGACCGCGAACATGCCGGTGGTGCAGTTGCTGTCGGAGTGGGCGGTGCGCAAGGGGGCGACGCCGGGGCAGTTGTCGCTGGCGTGGTTGCAGGCGCAGCAGCCGTGGATCGTGCCGATCCCGTCCGCCACCCGCACCTCGCACCTGCTGGAGAACATCGGCACCGAGGAGTTCGCCTTCACCGCCGCCGAGCTGCGCGAGTTCACCACCGCGCTGAACGCGATCCCGATCCGCGGCGAGCGGCTGCCGGCCTTCGTGCTCGCACTGTCGGGCGTCGAAGCGCCGCTGCCCTGACGTGCCGCGTACCGGGGCCGGGTGGGCGCATGCCCTACCCGGCCCCAACGCGCAGCGGCTTCCTTCCGATGTGGTGGGTCGAGGTCCGGCGGGTCGGGTCGTTACGGGATCGGGCCGGTCTGCATGGTCATGGAGACCGTGCTTTCCGCGACCACGTTTGTGCCACCCGCTGGCGACTGGCTCGCCACCCATGCGCTCGAGCTGGTCGATCCGGTGAAGACAGGCACCAGACCGGCGGCCCGGACGGCCTGGTCGGCCTGCGGGCGCGGCAGCTCGCGGACGTGCGGCACGGTCTTGTCCAGCGGCAGCTCGACCGAGAGGGAGACACTGCACGAGGAAGTGGCGTTGAAGGTGGACAGGCCGGTGAGGTGACCGCCGGCGTAGAAACCCTGCTCGGGTGTGAGGTTCAGCGTCGGCGGGGTGAGGTTGTTGGGGATGCGGCCGGGCAGGTCGGGCCACAGCTCCGGCGGCAGGTAGTTGCCGAAGAACATGACGAGCAGGTCGTCGGTGGCGATGCCGACGTGTGGGCACGTCCCGCTGCTGGTCCGGCAGGGCAGGTTCTGGCTGTACGGGAAGTAGTCGTAGTGCTCGGCTCCGCCGTAGATGGCCCGGTGCTTGGGTTTGGGGATCGGGTTCCAGCTCAGGGCGTCGAGGGTGGCCTGGGGGTCGTCGACTCCCCAGGCCAGCAGGCGGGGCACGGTGCCCTGGTGGATGGGTTTGGTGCCGTAGCCGGGCTGCCAGTCGTTCCACACGCCGCCGAGTGAGGCGACGGCGGCCACCTGGATGCGAGTAGCGAGGATGCCGGCGTGCAGTGCCCCGTAGGAGTGGCCGGCCAGGCCGGTCTTCGCGGCGGGAAGCAGCACGGCCTTTCCGGGCCAACCTTGCCGCATCCAGGTCACGGTGTTGGCGAGCACCTGTTGGGTGCCGGGGCTCTGCGCAGGGTGCACGTGGATGTCCGGCAGCTCGGGCACGGCGACGATGTAGCCGGAGCGGGCCAGTGCCGCCGGGGTGCGGAACCATCGTTGGTAGTGGTTGGTGTCCTGCTCGCAGTAGCCGTGGGCGAAGACGATCAACGGGTACTTGCCGCAGCCGCTGAGCAGCTCCGCCGTGTTCGGGGTGGGGTCGATGCTCGGATGGAACACCCGCACCCGGGTGGGCGCGGTGTCGGCCGGCCCGTACTCGCGCCAGCCCCAGAAGACGGGGGCCAGGGCGCTGGGCTGCCAGCCGAGGGCGCAGGTGGACGGTGGGGTGAGGGCGGTCGGCCGGAATTCGTCGGGGGTCGCGTCGGTCACGGGGGACTCCTCGCCGTGCGGACGGTCTGTCAGCGGCATCTCACGTACTGCTCAACCCGGCGTATTTTCGCAGGCCGAACGGGGTCGCCGGAGTTTCTGCCGCTGATCCGACAGACCCAGTGGCCGGGTCCGGCAAAGTCCGGTAGTGGCATTGAAGGGGGTGGATACAGTAAATCGGACATGCGCCCGACCGGCGCGCGAACGACAGGGGGTTGTTCGATGTCTGAGCCGATGTCCCGCCGCACGCTTCTGCGCGCCACCGCCGGTGGTGTGGCTGCCGTCGCGACCAGCACGGCGGTAGGTGCCCCGGCGGCGGGCGCCACCGCTACGCGGGCGCCGGCCGCCGTGCGTGAGCTGGAAGACAAGATCCGCGAGGGGATGGCCCGGTACGGCATCCCCGGCGTGGCGATGGGCCTGCTCTATCGGGGCAAGGAGTACGTGCGCGGCTTCGGCGTCACGAACCTCGACGCACCGGCACCGGTGGATGGCGACACCGTCTTCCGGGTCGCCTCCACCACCAAGACCTTTACCGGTACGGCGGTCATGCGCCTGGTCGAGCGCGGCCGGCTCGACCTGGACCGCACGGTGCGCAGCTACCTGCCGGAGTTTCGCACCGCCGACCCGGCCGCGTCCGCGCGGGTCACCGTGCGCCAGGTGCTCAACCACAGCGCCGGCTGGCTCGGTGACTTCTTCCTGGACACGGGCTCCGACGAGGCCGCGCTCGCCGAGTACGTGGCGGCGATGACCCGGCTGCCGCAGCTCTTCCCGCCCGGCTCGCTGTTCGCGTACAACAACGCCGCGCTCTCGCTGGCCGGGCGGCTGATCGAGGTGGCCGCCGGCGCGCCGTACGAGCAGGTAATGCACACGCTGGTCACCGGTCCGCTGGGGCTGGACCACAGCCGGTTCTTCCTGGACGAGCTGCCCGGCGTCGCGGTCGCCACCTCGCACGTGCCCGGGCCCGACGGCCAGCCGGTCGCGTTGCCCGAGGCCTTCGCCATCCCGCGCAGCCTCAACCCCGCCGGCGGGCTGATCTCCAGCGCCCGCGACCAACTCCGGTGGGCCCGCTTCCACCTCGGCGACGGCCGGGTGCCCGGCAGCGGCCGCCGCCTGCTCACGCCCCGCTCGATCCGGGCGATGCAGTCCCGCCCGGGCCCGGGCGGCACGCTCTTCGTGGAGTTGGACGGCGCGGGCGTGACCTGGATGCTGCGGCCGACCGCCGAGGGACCGCGGGTGGTCCAGCACGGCGGCGACTGGACGGGCCAGCACTCCGGCTTCCTCATGGTGCCCGAACGCGGATTCGCGCTGACCGTGCTGACCAACTCGGAGGGTGGCCCGGGGCTGACCGCGGAGCTTTTCGCGGACGACTGGGCGCTGCGCCGCTTCGCCGGCGTGCGCAACCTCCCGGCCGTCCCGCGCGCGCTGCCGGACGCCGCTCTCGCCGCCTACGCGGGCACCTACTCGGGAGAGCAGATCGACTTCGACGGCACCTCCTACCCGTTCGAGCTGCAACTGGTCCCGGACGCGGGCCAGCTCAGCCTCCGCGACGGCGATACCGAGGCGCTGCGGCTGGCCTTCTACCGCCGGGACTACGTGCTGGCGCTGGCACCGGACGGCACCGACACGCACAGCCGGGCCAACTTCGTCCGGGGCCGCGACGGCGAGGTGACCTGGCTGCGGTTCGGCGGGCGGCTGTTCCGCCACAGCAGCGCGTCGACGCTGCGTACGACCGGAAAGCGGGCCCGGATCGCACCGGCGACCCTGCCGTACCCGGCTGTCTCCTAAGGAATTTCGGGACCTCATCGGGAAGTCGCCGCGGCGGCGGGCGTGTGCTTCTGCTGCCTTGGACAGGCCCAGGTCGTCGAGCAGAAGATGCCGAGCGCCGGCCCAACCGCGGGTACGCCCGGGTAAGGCTGCGGACCGGCGCTTTCAATCCGCTTAACGAGCTGTCCAGCCCGTCCCGGGTGCCGGGGGCGGGAGTGCTTTGCTGAAGCGCGCCGCGACCGTGGCCACGGCAGCGCGTAGTTCGGGGCCTTCCTCCACAACGAAATCGAACGGAACGGTGGCAAGCCACTCCTGCGCGTACATGGCGGGGTTTCGGGTGCTGCCGACCAGCACGCACCGGTCGCCGTCCGGCTCGAGGCGGCCCATCGGCGGGCGGACCCACGGCGCCACTTTCTCCCGTGGCGCGTGGAACACCACGCGGGTGAGGTACTTCCAGCCGGTGCCCAGGTTTTCCTCGAGCGCGGCGACCGGATCCAGGTCGTCGGGTGGTGTGAAGCCGTGCGGGGTATGTCGCGTGGCTCGGATGCGGTCGACGCGGTAGGTGCGGATCGCGTCCGCGCGGTGCGAATGGCACAGCAGATACCAGCGCCCGTACCGCACCACGACCGCCCACGGGTCGACCTCCGCGTCCCACTGCTCGCCGCTTTCGGCCCGGTAGGTGATCAGGACACGGCGTCGGTCCGCCACGGCGGCGACCAACGTGCTCATGGTGGCGGGGTCGGGGCGGGCTGACCGCCGGTCCGAGGCGGCCGAGACGTGGGCTCGCAGCGCCGCTGCCTGCCGTCCGATGGTCTCCGGGAGGGCTCGGATGACCTTGGCGAGCGCCGCGCCGACCAGGTCGTCAGGGTCGATCGCGGCCGGTTGCCCGTCGAGCACTGCCATGACCAGGCCGAGGGCTTGCTCCTGAGTGAAGACGACCGGCGGCAGCCGGGTGCCGCGGCCCAGCCGGTAGCCCCCGTACGGCCCGCGAGCGGACTCGACCGGGATGCCGGCCTCTCGCAGGATGCCGACGTAGCGCCGGGCGGCCCGCTCCGTCACGCCCAGGGCCGAGGCGAGCTGGTCGGCGGTGGTGCCGGGACGTGCCTGCAGGATCTCGAGCGCACGCAGGGCCCGGGCGGTCGGGCTCGGACCGGTCGGCACAACAGGCAGAGTACCGGAAGTAGATCGTCCGGAATCGGTTCTAGGTTGAGCTTATGACAGCAGAACAGATCGTGCTCTTGGGTGGCTTGTGGCTCGACGGGTCGGCGTGGACCGGCGTCGAGTCGGAGCTGGGGAAACGGGGTCGCCACGCGGTGCCGGTCACGCTGCCGGGCCAGGGAGACGGCAACTCCTCGGCGACCCTGGCCGACCAGGTGACCGCGGTGCTTGCCGCCGTGGACGCGGAGCCCGGCGGGTCGGTGGTGGTGGGGCACTCCGTCGCGTGCACGCTGGCCTGGCTGGCTGCCGACGCGCGCCCCGGTCGGGTGGCCAAGGTGGTGCTGATCGGTGGGTTCCCGGTGAGCGACGGGCAGCCGTACGCCGATTTCTTCGAGATCACGGACGGGGTCATGCCGTTCCCGGGCTGGGAGCCGTTCGACGGGGCCGACGCGGCTGACCTGGATGAGCAGGCGCGGCGGACGTTCGCGGCGGCGGCGATCCCGGTCCCCGAGGGCGTGGCCAGGGGCGTCGTACGGCTGACGGACGAGCGCCGGTTCGACGTGCCCGTCGTGGTGGTGTGTCCCGAGTTCACAGCGGCCCAGGCGCGGGAGTGGATAGCCGAGGGGGAGGCGCCCGAGCTGGCCCGGGCGAAGCACGTCGACCTGGTCGACATCGACTCCGGGCACTGGCCGATGGTCACGCGGCCGGCGGAGCTGGCGACGATCCTGGCGACGGTCTGATCGGCTGTCGCCGCGGCGACAGCCGATCAGTCGACGACTGCGTCTGCCGAGTCGTTCGATCAGGACGTGCCGCGGGTCAGGCGGCTGGCTTCGTCAGCAGACAACCGGACTTCGTGAGGTCGATCGTCCGGTCGGCGGTGACGCAGGTGGTGAACCAGTACGTCTGCTGGCCGTAGCTCTGGCCCGGGAAAGCCGTCGTCGTGCCGTCGTCGGCGACCTCGCAGGGGTTGTTCAGCGTGCACATCCCGCCGTCCTCGTTGCCGGTGTTGTTGATGCCGACGACCTGGCCGGAGGCGGTGTCGACGATCGGGGATCCGGAGGTGCCGGAGATCGTGTCGCACGCTGGGTCGTAGCGGATAGAGTCGTGCCAGCTCCATCTGTCCTCGCGAAGCCCGCCGACGAATCCGTCGATCTTGCAGTTCCAGGTGCGTTTCCAGTATCCGGACGGGATCGCGACGGCGCTGCCGTCGGCGGGGCGGCTGTCGGCGATGGTCAGCGCGGTCGCGCCGTACGAGCTCTGCAGGGTCGCGTAGGTGGAGGTCAGCCGGTAGAGCGTGACGTCGGTGCCGGTCATCGTCGCGTACAGCAGGCGGTCGGCGCGGACCCGGCCCAGCGCGGTGCCGGCGGCGTTGAGCAGCGTTCCTGACCGGGTGCTGGTGCGGTTCTGCAGCACCTGCCCGGCGGCGAGGAAACCGCCCTCGTAGCAGTGACCGTTGGTGAGCATTAGCGCCCGGTCGGAGCTGATCGAGTTCGGGTAGCGCACCAGGGAGGCGGAACAGTTGTTCAATGCGATGGTCGATGCCAGGTTGACGGCGGCGACCGCCTGCGCGGGTGCCGGTCCGGTGAGGATTCCGGTGGCGGCCGCGACGGCGGTGGCGGCGAGGGCGATGGTCCGTCGTAGGCGCATGGGCGTTCCCTTCTGACGGGCAGCGGGTAGCGGCCCGTGGCAGGCGTGGGCGACACGATGATCGGTGCCCGTACCCTGACATCGGGATCCGTCTATGTCAATGATCGCGCGGCAGTAGGCCGTCGAGCATCCGCTGGCGCCGTCCTGTGCTGGGCTGGCATCGCCCTCGCGGCTCTGTGGCCGGAGCCTCGTCAGATCCGATCGCCGGTGCGCCTGACCGAGAACACCCCGAAGACGACACCCAGGACGGCGGGAATCCCGACCAGCGCCACAGTCTCCAACTGGGCGTTGGTGTCCTGCTCGAGGTAGGACTCCTCCAGCACCAGGGTGTAGAGCAGAAAGCCGCTGATCGTCACCAGGGCGATCGCCAAGCCGAGCAGTGTTTTGCGCCGCGACACCACCAGACCCCACACGACCAGTGCGCCGAGGACGACGAGCACAGCAGGCTGCCAGTACTGGAACTCCATGGAACATCCCCCTCGGTATCGTCGAACCCGACCGTGCGCACCCTAGCAACGACGTGCACCGATCGCTGCGGACCATGTCCTCCCGCTCGCCGGTCATCGTGCCGAGCGCCGCAGCGATCTGCTCGCGGTCGGCCGGCCACTGGCCACCGGGATCGTGGCGCCGATCGTCTCGGCCTCGACCAGGTCGGCACCGGGGTCGGCCAGCGCCCGTGCCCTGCCCGATGCGGCATCGCGCGCCACCGCCCGCCCGCCGAGCTCACCGTCGGCCAGCAGCGCTCGCGCCACCGCCCCCGCCCTCAGGCGGTAGGGGCGACGATGACGGCCTTGCCGTGCAGCGCACCCGCGGCGGCCTGGACATGCACGGCCGGTAGCTCGCTCAGCGGGACCCGCTGCGCGACGTCGACGCGCAGCTGACCGGAGTCGACCAGCGTGACCAGATGTGCCAGCTGGGTGGCGTCGCTGCGGACGAAGAGGTCGATGCCGCGGACGCCGCGCTGCTCGTCGCTGGGCGCGGGCATCCACACCGTGGTGTTGACCAGCACACCGCCCGCACGGACCAGGGTGAGCAGCGCGCCCAGCCGCTCCGGTTCGATCGGCGCCAGGTTGAGCGCCACGTCGACCGGGGCCGCCACTGACGTCACCGCGGTGGTGGTGTGGTCGATGACCTCATCGGCACCGGCCGCCTTGGCCCGGTCGCTGCTGTGCGGGCCGGCCGTGGCGATCACGTACGCGCCGGCGTTCTTGGCCAACTGCACGGCGTAGCCGCCGACCGCGCCGCCCGCGCCGTTGATCAGCACCCGCTGCCCCGCGGTCAGCTTCGCGTGGTCGAACAGCGCCTGCCACGCGGTAAGGCCCACGGTCGGCAGCGCCGCGGCGTCGACCAGGGGGACGGTTGTGGGCGCCAGCGCGAGGATCTCGGCCGGCGCCACGACGTATTCCGCAGCCGCGCCGTCGTCCGTCATCGGCAGGAACCCGACGACCTGGTCGTCGACCTGGAAACCGTCCACGCCCTCGCCCAGCGCCGCAACCGTGCCGGACACGTCGAGGCCCGGCGTGTGCGGCAGCGCCACCGGAATCGGACCCCGCATGAAACCCGCGCGGATGTTGCCGTCGACGCCGTTGAACGACGTCGCGGCAACCCGGATCAACACCTGCCCGGCGCCCGGGGCAGGCTGCTCGACGTCCTCATGACGCAGGACGTTCGGGTCGCCGTACTCGTGGAAACGCACTGCCTTCATCGCAAGCCCTCGTCTCTTCCTCTGCCAAGTGCTTCGAATGCGAAGCACTTTCTGACCATAGCACGCTTCGAATTCGAAGCAACCACTGTGCGATGTGAGCCGGCCGACAGCCGCCGGAACCTAATCGCCCGCGGCAGTCAGGAGGTGGAACCTCTCGTCACTCGGCGAGCCGGGCTCCGTCAGGAAGACCTGCGGATCCGGACCCTCGTCGGAGTCCATCAGGCGCCGGGTTGTATAGCGCCAACTCTCCCGGCGGGTGTGGCAACGCTCAGTCGGTTCGCGTACGGCCGGTTCGGGGTTTGGCCGAGCGTGGCGGGGTGGCGCGCATATGGGCGCGAACCCGGCCGAGAACGGTGCTGAGGGCGGCGAGATCCTTGTCGGTCATCGGTTCGAACAGCAGCTGCTGGACGCGGTCGACATGCCCGGGCAGCACGCGGGCGATCAGGTCCCGGCCGGCGTCGGCGATGGTCACGACGACGCTGCGCTCGTCGTCCGGCGACGGCGAACGGGTGATCAGGCCGCGCTTGTCCAGCAACCCGGCCTGGTAGGTGAGCCCACTGCGGCTGTAGACGACACCATCGGCCAGGTCCGTCATTCGCAGTCTGCCCTCGGGTGCGTCCGCCAGCCGGGCCAGGATCTGGAACTGCACGTAACTGAGGTCGCCGTCGGCGCGCAGGTGCTCGTCCACCGCGTACTGAAGGAGGCTGCTGACCTCCATCAGGGCGAAGTATGCCGCGAGTTGTTCCGAGTTCAGGCCGGGCGCCGGGTCAACCACCCCGTGATCCTACTTGCTTTGAATTCGAAGTGCGTATCCGGCGTGCCGGCTACGCGAAGGCTTGACGCGATTCGGGGTCGATGCGTCGCGGGATTTCCCAGGTCTTCGTGCCCTGTGGCTTCGCGAAATCGCATGACGATCTGTTCTCCTCGAATTCCTGGTCGTAGTCGGCGCGGCCGACACGCATGACCAGATCCGCGCATACACCGACGCACTCCCGGCGGCGAAACTCACCCTGGTGCGGCTGCAGGCCGGGCGCGATCGGCTGGCTGAGCGGATCGCCCGCCGGAGCGCCGGGGAGGGCCCGCGGCTTCCCGGCGACCGCCTGTACGGCCGCGACGTCGCGGACCTGGCCCGGATCGCCGACCGGGCGGCGGCCGACGCCGACCGGCTCGCCCACACCGGAATCGGCGAGGTGGTCATCGACACCGACAGGCTGACGGTCGACGAGACCGCAGTCGCGGTCCGCCGACAAATCGGTCAATGACCTCTTCGAGGGTGGCCACCGACACCCTCTAGGCCGCTCGCCAGAATCAGCGAGTATCTGATCCGTAGGCTCCGCAATCAGGCCGCCGATCGCGGCGCCTCGTTGCCACCGATCGGCTCGTGCGGTGGCGGTCTTAGCGACCTGGGCGGGGTGCCAAGCCGCCGAGGCGGGAGCTAGGCCCAGCTCGCCGCTTCCGGCGCTGCGGGCAGCCGCGATGACCAACCTCGCGCTGTCGATAAATCCTTGCGACGGCTGGGGCCGGTGACGCGGCTGTCAGTCCGAAACGCGTGCGTACATGGGCCCGGCGCATCGATCGTCGCCTCAGCGCTTCCGGACGGTTCGGGACAGCATCCAGATGGAGGCCACGGTGGCGGGAAAGGCCACCAGCCAGGCGGCCCACCAAGGGCCGTCGCCGACCCATTGGATGAAGGCACCGCCGCAGATCAGCACTCCCACGACGCCGCCCAGGATTTGGGCCGGGCGGGTGCGGTAGAACGGCTCCTTGCGGATCGGTTCGTGCCGGGAGACCTCAAGCGCGTACTCCTCGACCGGGCCGAACTCTTCCTCCGGAGTACGGCCCGACTCGGCCAGATGGGCCTGGGCCTCGCGGGTCAAGTCGCCGGCCCGCTCCGGGGCAAGGTCGTAGCGTCCGATCAGCAGGCCGGTCAGACGGGTCAACCACATTTCGGCGCCGACCGGCCGAGCCGTCCGAGGGGTTGGTGCGACATACGGCACGAGTGCGGCGGGCTTCGTCGGGGTACGAGTCAGCAGATACAGACTGATCAGCGCGAGCGCGACGATCGCCAGGGCCGGCACGGGAAAGAGATGTTCGTGCGGCAGGCGCGCGTACGCCGCCGCCGCGCCCACGCCAAAGGCCCCCGTGGCGATGTAGCTGAACTTCATCAGGTGGGGACGGCCGGAGGCGCGCAGGGCTTGGGGCACGCCTCCGACCGCGAACAGCGCCAGAATCAACAGGGCCGTGCCGGTCAGCGCCGAAGTCGTTGCCGGGAAGGACCAGGCGCGTTCCTTGACGGCGAAGAACAGCGGCAGCACAACGGCGGCCAGCGACAGCACGAACAACTGGCCGGTCAGGTAATCCATCACGGTCATGCCCTCGCGGTCGACCTTCTCCAGCAGCTCCGGCGGCTGCTCGGCGGCTGTGGTCGCGGCGAAGTCTTTCGGCTCCCCGAACGCCTCGTACGGGGACTCCCCGGTGTATTCGCAGTGTGCGCGCACATCCGCGATGATCGGGTTGGCGGCGTGATAACCCAGGCCCTGGTCGCTCAGGGCGATCCGCGCCTTGAGCTCCCAGCCCTCGAACGGCTCGGTCGTGGTCATCGGGAAGTCTCCTCGGTCGACGTGGTCAGCATGCGATTGAAGGCGGCAGCGAAGGCACGCCACTGGTCGCGTTCGGCGTCGAGGCGGTCGCGCCCGGCAGGGGTGATCGCATAGACCTTCCGGCCCGGGCCGCCCTCGCCCGGCTGCCAGTCGGCCGCCACCGCGCCAGCCGCTTCGAGCCGGCCGAGCACCGGGTAGAGCGCGCCGCCCTTGACCTGACCGACCCCGTGCTCGGCCAAACGCTGAGCCAGCGCGTACCCATGCTGGTCGCCCTCGGCCAGGACGGCCAGGATCGCTAGGTCCAGCGCCCCACGCAGCCACCCTCCGGCCGGATCACCCACGACTTCACCTCCTCACAACGTTGACTAGTCTTCGTTGGCAACTAGTATGAATCGAGACTAGCAGGCAGTGCAAGAGACCCCTGTCGACGAAGTCGATGGCGTCGGCGGCGCGCTGAACCTCGGAAGACCCCGCGCGTGCGGGGACGACCAGGGGTAAACGGGCGTAGCGGCATCGGCATCGGAAGACCCCCGCGCGTGGCGCCCGCGCCGGTCAGCTGCTGATTGGCGTCCATCAGCGCCTGCCGAGCCCGAACACGTCCGGACCGTCCGGCTCGCTCCTGGAGATGCCCGCCAAGAGCTCTTGCGCTTTTCCCATGATCTCCAAAGCGGTCTCCGTCCGGGCCAACCGCGACTGCGTCCGCTCCCACTCGCGCCGCAACCGGGCGATCTCGACCTGCTCCGCCGACGGTCGCCCGACCGTCTGGTCAGCCGCCCGGCCCTGCAGCAGTCCGGCGTCACGAGCCCGGCGCCACTCCGTCATCAATGACGAGTACAAGCCTCCACGCCGCAGGAACGCCCCGCCCTCACCCACCGTGACGGCTTGCTCGTAGCCGGCCAGCAACTCCAGCTTCTGGCCCGGAGTAAACGACCGACGCGTCCGCGGACCGCCCGAACGCGGACCCTTCTTACGACTCATGACCTCATCCTGGGCCGCCATGACGTCAACAGCAGTACTCAACGCTTCTCGATCCTGAACTCGCCCCATCAGACGGACTTGCGATGAGCCGCTGGCCCGGCCGAGGCTGGCATGCGTCGATGAACCGCGCCGGTGGCGCTGTAAGCGCGCGCGGTCATTTGCGTGACGGACCCGCCACGCTGCCCAATCGAACGCGTGGACCGTCACCCGAGCGGGACCTCGCGGCTACCTCAGGATGCGCGGGCGGCTGCGGTTCATGTGCGAGGATCAATGCGTGTGGAGCTCGCGACTGGTGCTTTTGGCGGCGGTCGCGTCGAGTTTGGGTGCGGTTGCGGGGTCTCTGTCCGGCGCGGATCAGTTCGCCGCGAGGGCCGGCGTGTTGGCGTTGGGTGCTCTCGCCGTCTACGTCGGCATGTCGCGGCTGACGGCTGCTCGGCGGGTGTGGTGGTCGCTGCTGACCGGGACCGTCGTTCTGGCATTGACCTTCGCGGTTCAGGACGGCTGGGCTCCGGACGGGCCCGGTTGGCAGCGCCTTGAGCCGGTGGACGCCGACCCGGGTACGTATGTGGAGGCTGTCGTCGCCGATGAGCGAATGACGACGCTGGGCGTCCTGGTGGCGTCTGTCGCGTTCCTGCTGGCGGTGACGGGGCTACCCGCCGGCCGGCGGTTGCGGTCGGCGATGCTGACTTCGGTGGCCGGTTCGATGTTGATCGTTGTCGCTGCCGTCGATATCTGGTTGGTCGCCGAAGGGCTGGCGCATGGTGGGTCCGTTGCCGGGGCGGTAGGTGCGCTCATGGCCGGCATCTGGTTGCCGCTGTCGGTAGCGCTGTTCGCGGTCGTGCTGGCGGTGGCCGCTGCGTACCGCACGGCTGGTCCGGTCGTCGCAGTCGGTGGGTTGCTGCTGGCGGTGTCGGCGTTGGGCGTGGTGTATCTGGCGGTGCTGTCCGCTCCGTTGCCGTACGGGTATGAGCGGAACCTGATCTTCGATGCGGCCGTGGTCCGGACTCGGCTGGGCGATCTGGATCCGATCGCCGCGCTGACGGTTGCCGGCTGCCTGGCCGGCGCAGGAGGCATCGTCTACGGCTGCCTGCGCGAGGTGGCCCGCCGGGATCTGACGGCGACACATTAAGCAGTATCAATGTGTGCCGCAAGATGTGACGGCTGTGTCAATTTCCACAATCCATATGCATAGATGCCACGTCCATCGATTGATTGACTTCTCTGGGTAATCGGACGATCGCGGCTACGGGGGCGGCGAGCGTCGACTACCTGGTTCTCGGCGACGTCGAGCCTCGGTTCCATCGCCCCCGCTGCGGTCTCCGGACACGAGACACCGGAACGGGGAACGGATGCTCACACCACGATCACCACAACGTCGAAGCACGGCACGTCGCCGCGTCGCGGCCGGGCTCGTCGCGGCCGTCGCGGCCACCTTCGTCAGCGTCTTGTCCGCTGCCGCACCGGCGCGGGCGGAGAGCGTCGATTCGGTGGCTGTCGGGGTCGGCCGGGAGACAGATCAGCGGGTCCTCCAGGTTTCTGGCACCACCAGCGGATCAGTGGTGACCGCCAGTACGTACGTGCCCGGAGTAAGCGGTACGGCGGTCGCGGCGCAGCGCTGGGATGTGGACCTCTCGGTCATCGTCGACGAAGAGATCACGCCGGTCTACCGGCTCCGCAACGAGCAGACCGGTCTCTGCCTCGCCCGCGCCGCCCAGAACGTCAACAACGCTGCGGTGACGGCCGTGACCTGCAACCAGAACAGCGTTCAGCAGATGTGGACCGTGCCGACGGGCGGTGCGTTCACCGGCATCAACCTGCAGAGCATCGCCGACTACCGCTGCCTCGACCTACGTGGCGGTGCCACCACCTCGGGCGCGGCGCTGAGGGTGAGCAACTGCGTGACGGACTGGTCCATCGACGACTGGTACCAGCGTTGGCGGCTGCGGTACAGCGCTTGGCACTGCGATCGGTACAGCAACAGCCGGCTTCTCACCGGGCTGTGCGTCGACACCGGTTCCCAGCCGATGTTCGGCGCGTTCGGCACCTGGCGCAACGTCGGGATCTCCTTCGG